>JAQBOS010000649.1 GCA_028287925.1 Mucilaginibacter sp.
ACAGCAGGAGTTTGTTGGACGGAAGCCAGACCTACTCGTATAATGTTGAAAACGATGTGCGGGGAATGGCCAATATTCATTCATTGCCTGATGAGCCTTTTATGTCATCATACCATGACAATGTACAAGCTATTCGTTATCAGCTGGTATCAATAAAGCCGATGGGTGGATTTGAAAAATCATATTCAGATACCTGGGCTAAAGTGGGCGACGGACTTATTAATGATGAAGATTTTGGCGGTCAGCTTAAAAGAAAAGTAAACGGTGAAGAAGCTATCATTACAAAAGCCAAAGCGATAAAATCAACCGACGAAAGAATAGCCTATCTTTTTAATGAGGTAAAAGCTGCTATGAAATGGAACGGGGATGACAGCTGGTACACGAATGATGGCACATACCGGGCCTGGGAAAATAAAACAGGTAACTCAACCGAGATCAATCTTATACTTTACCATTTGCTAAAGCAATCGGGCATTGAAGCCTATCCAATGGTGGTAAGTACGCGCGAACATGGCAAGGTTCAGCCATTTTATACCTCATTGGTTCAGTTTAACAGGGGAGTGGTTTATATCCCTGTTGATACGATAAAAAATTATATACTGGATGCTACGGGCAAATACAATATGTATAATGAAATACCCGAAGAGCTGCTTAATTCATCGGGCCTGTATATTGATAAGTCAAAAAACATATCTGATATAGTTTTTTTGAAAAAGGTAGTGCCTGCCCGCGAATCGGTTTTTATAATTGCCGATATAAAAGCCGGTGGAAAGCTGGAAGGTACCGCCCAGATCAGCAGCAGCAGCTACAACAAAATTAATGCGATTGAACGCTACAAAAAGGATGGCGAAAAAAAGTATATCGATTTTTTGCGGAATGATGACAATAACTTAAAAGTTGCTTCGCTCAAGATAGAAAACATGGAGGTAGACTCGCTGCCGCTAATGCAAAAGCTTGATTTTAACCTGGAGCTTGCTGGATCAGACGAAACGTACATCTACCTTAACCCAAACCTGTTCACACCGCTAAAATTAAACCTTTTTTTAAGCGAAAACCGCATGACAGATATTGACTTTGGCTATAGCCGCAGCTATGCTATAAACGGCATTTACAAAATACCTGCAGGTTATAAGGCCGATGCATTACCAAAAAGCATAAGCATGACGATGCCCGATAAAAGCTTTGGCTTTAAACGAATAATAGCTGAGCAGGATGGCTCAATAATAGTGCGTTACAGCGTTAGCTATAACGTGGCCGAATACTCAAAAGAAAGCTATGCAGATTTTTTTGCTTTTTTTAAGAAAATGCACGAAATGCTGAATGAAGTAATTGTGTTAAAAAAATCATAAAGAAAAATGCTGTTATGAGTAAATTTTATGCTTTACTTTTTATTTGTTTTATAACGCTTTCTGTTAAAGCCCAAACAGCAAATAATTCAAGGCCGGCAACCATGCCATACGGAAAAATAGGGAAGGAAGATCTTGAAATGAAAGCATGTGACTTTGAGAAGGATGCAAATGCCGAGATTTTATTTGATAAGGGCGAAGTTTCCTTTGATCCGTATTACGAGGTGGTTTTTGAAAGGCATGTGCGGATTAAGATCTTTAATGATAAAGGTAAAAATGCAGCAAATATTCATTTGGAGTATTACGGTGGGCATGGTTTAGAAATTATTACCACTATTGAAGCAGAAACCATTAACCTTCACGATGGGAAAATTGAGATAACCAAGGTTGATAAAAAAAGCGTCTATCAGCAAAAAGAAGATAGAACCCGCTCGGCAATGATCTTTTCATTTCCTAATGTACAGCCCGGCTCTGTTATTGAATTTAAATACAGTTTACTGGGCAGGTCGCCTGGTTCTGTTCCAAATTGGTATTTTCAAAATAATCTCCCTGTTCGCTACAGCGAAATCAAAACAGATATCCCCAACATTTTATATTATAAAAACCTGGAATGGGTAAACCAGCCCTTTATTATAAATAAGCCCGATTTAAAGGCAATAGCAAATATTCATTCGTTCCAGGATGAACCTTATATGGGTGCAAGGAAGGACAATTTGGAACGGATCCAGTTTCAGCTAACTACTATTTCGAGCGGAACTTTGTTTAAACAATTCTCATCCAGCTGGAAAAAGATTGGTGAAGAGGAGCTGAATTTTACAGACTTCGGTGAGCAGCTGAACAGGAAGCTGACAGACGAGGGTATTATACTGGCGCAGGCAAAAACACTTAAATTAGCAGATGATAAAATTGCCTACATTTTTAATACGGTTAAAAACAGGATGAAGTGGAACCAGTTTGATGACGCATACACCACAGATGGAACTGCTGAGGCCTGGAATAAAAAAGTAGGAAACTCAACTGAAGTTAACCTTATCCTGTACCATTTGCTTCATAAAGCAGGGATTAATGTGTATCCTATGAAGGTGAGCACAAAAGAAAATGGAAAAGTAAACCCGGCATACCCTGACAGGTTTCAGTTTAACAGAACAGTAGTGTATTTGCCTGTTGACAGCAATAAGTTTTATGTGCTCGATGCCACAGGCAAATACAATGTTTATAACGAAATACCGGCAGCTTTATTAAATGGAATGGGCTTTTATATTGATAAGGATAATGAAAAATATGAGCTGCAGTTTTTAGACAACGCAAACCCTATACGACAATCAGTATCAATAATTGCCGATATTAAACCAGGCGGGAAAATGATTGGTGCGGCCAGCATATACAGCTTTGGCTATAACAAAAGGGAGACATTAAAAAAATACAATGATGATGGTGAAAAAAAATATGATGATTATTTAAAAGACAAAGACAATAACATAAAAATTGCTTCTGTAAAATTTGAGAACATGGAGATTGATTCGTTACCATTAATCCAAAAAATTGAATTTAACCAGGACCTGGCGGGGTCTGACGACAACTACATTTATATAAACCCCAACTTGTTTACCCCGTTTAAAACCAATCCTTTTTTAAGCGATACCCGTTTTACAGATATTGACTTTCAATACTGTAACAATTATGTAATTAACGGCATCTATAAAACTCCCGCTGGTTACAAAGTTGATGTGCTGCCAAAAAACATCAGCATGACCATGCCTGATAATAGCATTACCTTTAGGCGTATTGCCAGCGAAGAAAATGGCGGGATAGTGATCCGGTATTTTATTGTCTATAAAAAATCAGTGTATTTTAAAGAAGATTACCCGGAGATTCATGAGTTTTATAAAAAAATGTACGAACTGCTGAATGAACAAATTGTATTAAAAAAAGCCTGACACAATGCACAACAAATATTTAAACTATCTTATTTTTTCAATGGCAGCTTTATTGTTATCTGCCAATAGTTACAGCCAGGATAAAAACATCCCTCAAACATCATACATCGCAGCAAACATTCCTGATTCGCTAAAAGAGGATGCAAACTCTGTAGTGCGTTACAGCATGCACGATGTTGTAGTTAAAGGCCCTGGCCACTCTGTGGAAAAGATCCATACAATAGTGACCATATTAAACGAAAAAGCAAATCACGAAGCCGCAATAAGCTTACCTTATAACCGAAAATTCAGTACGGTAAGCTCATTCGAGATGATAATTTATGATGCTGCCGGAAAGCAATTAAAAAAGTACCGCAAGGGCGACATGTACGAACACGCTGCCGAGGATAACGCAACCCTGGTAACTGATGACCGCTTAATGTTAATAGGGCATACGGTTGCCAGCTACCCTACAACGGTGGAAATGATCTACGAGATTGACAACAGCAGCCTGATAGATATTGATAACTGGAGGATCCAGCGGCTGGAGCAGTCGGTTCAAAACTCATATTACCACATTACCGTAAGCAATGCTGCAGGTTTCAGGTATCTCAATAAAAACATTAACATTAAACCTCAAAAAACAACTGCCGACGGAACGGATAGCTACACCTGGCAGGTATCGAACCTAAAAGGTTTTAAGCTGGAAGAGGGCGCGGAAGACTGGCGTGTTTTACCGGAAATTGATTTTACTTCAAACACGTTTGAATTTTATGGAATTAAAGGCGATTTCAGCAGCTGGAAAAGTTTTGGGAACTGGATAAAAGCCTTAAATGCCGATGTATGTTCATTAACGCCTGTGCGGGAAGCTGAGATAAGGAAAATGACGGATACTATTAAAACCGATAAGGCAAAGGCCCGGTTTTTATATAATTACCTGCAGCAAAATATGCGTTATGTAAGCATCCAGTTAGGAATAGGCGGTTTAAAGCCGTTCCCGGCAACCTTCGTTGATCAAAAAAAATATGGCGACTGTAAAGCGCTTTCCAATTACATGGTTGCACTTTTAAAAGCGGTAAATATCCCGGCACACTATACCGTTATCAATGCCGGGGCAAATGAAGAGCCGGCAGAAGCCGCTTTCCCAAGTGATCCCTTTAACCATATTATTGTGTGTGTGCCTTTTAAAGGCGATACCACCTGGCTTGAATGTACAAGCAACACACAGCCATTTGGCAAGCTGGGTACTTTTACCGAAAATCGTAATGGTTTGCTGATCACCGAAGATGGCGGCAAACTGGTTAAAACACCGCGCAGCACCATGGATGACAACCGGTTTAGCAGCGAGGTGCACATTGCGCTTGATGCCGATGGCGGTGCAAAAGCTAAGGTTAAAATTTGGGGTACCGGCGAATACAGGTTTGAGTATTTTGGTGTAGAATCATTAAAAGCTGATGAACAAAAGGAATTTTTTCAGCGGGTGCTTAATATGAAACAGCCTACCGTTTTTGAAATTAAACCATCCATAGATAAGGATGGCGTTAAAGAATTGAATATGGAGCTGGAATATGATAAATTTTGTGATGTGGCAGCCGGGGACAAGCAGTTTTACCGCCCAAAAGTATTTGACCTGTGGGGAGTAACAGTACCTGTACTGGATAAAAGAAAATCAGACTACTATTTTGAGCACCCGATGCAAAAATCGTGTATGACCATTATAGATCTTCCTGCTGGTTTTGAAGTGGAAACCTTGCCGGCAAACCAAAGTTTGAAATTTACTTATGGCACTTATGAAATAAATTACAGCTATGATGCTGCAAAAAACCAGGTTACAAGCAAGGCAAGCTTTAAGCTAACCAACCAGGTTATCCCGGCTGCAAAATACACCGAGTTACAGCAGTACATGGATGCTGTTGTCAAAGCGCAAAATAAAAAGCTGGTGATAAAACATAAGGCATAAATTTGCCCTGATGATATTCAGGCTTGATGAACGTATGCTGTTTCCTGATCCGGAACTTGCGGAAGAGGATGGACTTTTAGCCGTAGGCGGCGATCTGTCTACAGATCGTTTGTTGCTGGCCTATCAAAGCGGCATCTTCCCTTGGTATAGTGATGATGAACCTATCCTGTGGTTTTCGCCGCACGAAAGGTTTGTGCTCTATCCGGCTGAGCTGAAGATCTCCAAATCTATGCGAAGGGTTTTAAATTCGGGAATGTTTAAGGTTACTACTGATCAATGCTTTGAAAAGGTAATAGCCGCCTGCTCCCAAATGGAACGCGAAGGACAGGACGGCACCTGGATAACTGCCGATATGCAGGCGGCTTATATTGAGCTTCACCAAAAAGGCTATGCGCATTCGGTAGAAGTATGGCTGGATGATAATTTGGCTGGAGGTTTATATGGCGTACAGGTTGGTCATGTTTTTTGCGGCGAAAGCATGTTTAGCCTGGTGAGCAACGCCTCAAAAACTGCGCTAATTTATTTGTGCAACAGCGATTTGTTTAGTTTGATTGATTGCCAGGTACATACTGATCACTTAGCGTCAATGGGGGCAAGGATGATTAGCAGGGCAGCGTATTTGACGGTGCTGGAAAACGCCGTTTAATTAGGTAAAATGTATTAAAAATAAGCTTGTTGCTATTGGATTATAGCTATCCTACCGGCTTCAACAGGTGCCTGCGCAACTTTTTACAAATCAACAACATTATTTTACATAAACTTGTAGCTATAAGTCAAAACCTTTATTTGTTAACAATAGTTACAATTACCGACTTAGCGCAGTAAACTTTTGACTAAAGACTTTAATTCAACAGATGGACGAGCAATTTTACAGGCAATTATTTGATAAACACAAGCATGTTGAGGCGGTGCCGTCTAACAGGGAAATTACTGCCTGGGCCTTGCAGCTTATCCGTTTATTATTTCCCGAACAATCCAAACAGGAGTTTAATGCGGTAGACCAGCTAAAGGCGGAGTTTAAAAAACTTGAAAATGAGCTTTGCCTGGTAATGGATGCTACCAAAGCCTGTGAAAGCTGCAATAATGAACAGTTATCACGATCCGTTTTTGAACAGTTGCCCTTATTGTATCAATTGCTGAATACCGATATCCGGGAGATTTTTGAGGGTGATCCCGCTGCCCGTACTGAATTTGAAGTGATAAGAACATATCCCGGCTTTTTTGCCATATCATTCTATCGCCTTGCCCATATCTTATACAAACATAATGTGCCATTGCTGCCACGAATATTAACGGAATATGCCCATTCAAAAACCGGGATTGATATTCACCCGGCTGCTGAGATTGATGAATATTTTCATATAGACCATGGCACGGGCATTGTTATAGGCGAAAGCTGCATAATTGGCAAGCATGTAAAGCTGTACCAGGGGGTTACCTTAGGTGCTTTAAGTGTTGCAAAAAACATGGCAAATACCAAAAGGCACCCTACGGTTGAAGATCATGTGGTGATCTATTCAGGCGCTACGATACTTGGCGGGGAAACGGTTATAGGGCACCACAGCGTAATTGGGGGTAATGTTTGGCTCACAAAAAGCGTCAGGCCCAATTCAACGGTTTATCATAAGCCGGCACTCATTGTACTAAACAAAAATAAAGATTGAAATTATGGCTGGTATAATTGATCTGATAGGCAATACGCCTATGGCCGAAATAAAAAGACTGAATCCCAACCCTAACGTTCGCATTTTTGCAAAGCTGGAAGGGAATAATCCCGGGGGAAGTGTGAAAGACAGGGCCGCACTTAATATGATACGAAGCGCTTTGGAACGCGGCGATATAAAAAAAGGCACCAAATTGGTTGAGGCTACCAGCGGTAATACCGGGATAGCATTAGCTATGATAGCCAGTTTGTTCGGGTTAGAAATTGAGTTGGTAATGCCATCAAACTCCACCCGCGAGCGCACGCTTACCATGGAAGCTTTTGGCGCTAAAGTAACCTTGCTTGAAGGCATTGAGCTTTGCCGCGATTATGCCGAAGAAAAAGGCGCCGGCGGCGAATACTTTTTACTAAACCAGTTTGCCAACCCCGATAATTATATGGCGCATTATAAAACTACCGGGCCCGAGATCTGGCGCGATACGGAAGGGCAGATAACCCATTTTGTAAGCGCAATGGGAACCACCGGTACTATTATGGGTAATTCAAGATATTTTAAGGATCTAAACCCGGCTATCCGGATAATAGGGTGCCAGCCAACAGAGGGATCATCTATCCCGGGCATCAGGCGCTGGCCGATAGAGTACCTGCCTAAAATATTTGAACCTGAACGTGTAGACAGGGTAATTGACATATCTGAAGCCGAATCTGTAATAATGGCCCGCAGGCTGGCAAAAGAAGAAGGTATTTTTGCAGGGATGAGCAGCGGCGGTGCAATGGCTGCGGCTATAAAAGTTGCACAAGAGCTAACCGAAGGCACCATTGTATTTATTTGCTGCGATAGAGGAGACAGGTATTTAAGCAGCGCATTGTTTGGGTAGCAGATTGAAAAAAGGTGCGGGAACGTGCGATTTCCCTCTTGGGAGGGGTGAAGGGATGTGTCCTCTGCGCCAAGCTTTTACGCTATTGCATGGCGAAAAACACACCCCTGCCACTACACAATCCCGATGCGCCCCCTCTCAAGAGGGGAACAAAAAAACCTTTCGAACACCCTTGGTCCTTACACAAACTGTTGTATAACCTGCTGCAGCTGCGTGGCCTGTACCACACCACTTTGGCGCCATTTGGTTTGGCTGTTTTTAAAGATCATCAGCGTGGGTACGCTTTGCACTTTATAAGCGTTTGCTGCCGAAGGGTTTTTGTCGATATCAATTTTAATGATGGTTACCTTATCGCCTAAGGCATCCTTTACCTGTTTCAATATGGGCGGCATCATCTTGCACGGTCCGCACCACTCTGCCGAAAAATCAACCAATACGGGTTTGTCTGATGCTATTATCTCCTGGAAATTTGCCATAATGTTTTGGGATTTATAACAAGGTAACGCTTTTATAAGGCATAAGGTTTATTTTTTAAGGAAAATTACCATGGCGTAACAAAAGGATTTCAGAAGTCGGAATTTCGATTTCGGAATTAAAAACATCACGTCATTGCGAGGAACGAAGCAACCTCTGCGAAGGACAATCAACGAACCTTTATACCGGATGGACCCAAAAGCCGCTGTTTAGTTACCACAATACTATTGCTCCTTGATTTTCATAGCTCAACGGTTGCTTCGTTCCTCGCCATGACGATCAGTTAAGCGAAGCTCGCCCCCTAGTGCATCACTTTCGGCCTTACGTTATTCACCGGCTGCAAAATATTATTATCAGATAGCCAATCGGCCAAACGCTGCGGCCAGGTGTTGATTGATTTTAGTTTTGATCGTTGCCCCATATTAAAACCATGCGCCCCTTGCGTAAACAAATGTGCTTCAACAGGTACTTTGGCGTCGCGATAGCGCTGCAGCAGCTGCATTACCGATATGGAGCAACAGGGATCATCATTGGCGGCCAGCAAAAACGCGGGTGGTGCGTCAGCAGGAATAACATCCGGGATATAAAGCGGACCCGGATAGATCTGGATCACAAATGCTGGTTTTGAACTTTGGCGGTCGATAGGATCAGCTGCTTTTGGATCACCTTTTCCTTTATCAAAAGCTACCATATCAACCACCTCGCCACCGGCCGAAAAGCCCATCAGGCCAATCCGGTTGGTATCAATCCCAAATTCGGCAGCCCTGCTGCGAACAAGCCGCATAGCCCTGAATCCGTCCTGCTTTGCATGTACATCAATTTTATACGGCGAAAGTGTATCGCGACCCAGGCGGTATTTCAGCACAAATACTGCAACACCAAGGTTATTCAAAAACTTAGCCGGATCAATCCCTTCGGCAGTATAAACCAGCAACCTGTGCCCGCCACCCGGACAAACAATTACAGCAGCACCCGTAGCTTTATCCTTTGGCGGCAAAAACACGGTAAGGGATGGATTATGGATATTTTTCACCCAGTAATCTTTTGCCTGTTCCGGCTCGTTACGGCGGCTTTCAAAGCCCGGCGCACCTTTGGCCCAAAGCGGGATAACCATGGGTTCTGTTTGCGCCCACAAAGCGGCTGGCAACAATAACAATACGATGAAGGTTTTTATTTGCTTGATCATGACTAAACAGGGATTTGAAACTAAAGATATGAAATCAGGGAGTCTTTGAATCAGGAAATCTTTAAATCCTGTTAATCATGATCCAAAATGCTACTTCAGGCTAAACACTTCTAAAGCAATATCACCATTACCACCACCTGGTTTTGGGCCCGGGGGCGGCCCGTTTGGCGGCCCGCCATTTGCGGGAGGGGTACCACCTGGTTGTCCGCCATTTGTCGGCGGGCCTCCTGGACCACCGCCAGCACCACCCGCTATGTAGATCTTATGATTGAGCACGGTACCACCAACACCATTACGGGCCCGGTTCAGGTCAGCAACCTTTTCCCATTGTGTATCTTTTGAAGGATCAAGGCTATAAACATCTTTTTGCGGACCGTTAGGTTTTGTTGCAGTCGCTCTTTCACCGCCTATGTAATAGATCTTATTATCAAGATTTACGGCAGTACCGCCGCCCGTTCCCATTGGCAGCTTTGCATCAAGGGTGCTCCATTTGCCGGTCTTAAAATCGTAACAATCCACATCAAGCACTACCTTGTCAAAAAACGACATGAAATTATTTGCATCATGCAGGCTGGTATTACGACCGCCAATGGCATACAATTTATCACCAACAACTACCGCCATGCTATGATCACGAATGTGCGGCGCATCAGGTAATGATGTCCATTTATCGCTTGCCGGGTCGTAACAGTCAAACATGCTGTTGGTGCCGCTCCGGTGTCCGTGGGTTATCCCGCAAACAATATAAAGCTTGCCGTTATAAACCGCCTCGCCTGCGCCGCCTCTTCTTCTATCGGCAGGTATTTCGGTAAGCTTTTGCCAGCTGTCTTTTTTGGTGTCGTAACTGTAAACGTTAGGCAAAGAAACCTGGTCGGGGTAGCCGCCTTCAAAAAAAGCATCCAGCACATAAACTTTATCGCTGAGCCCAACCGCCTGTAAATGGTGCATGGTAAAGGGCGCCGTTGCTTTTTTAGTCCATGTGCTAGTTTTGGGGTCATAAGCCTCAACGGGCTTCGCCCCGCCATCGCCACCTATTAAGTATAATTTGCCTTCAACCGCTACCAGGCTGCATTCGCCCCGCGCATCAATCTTGTTTTGGGTTTTAACCAATTGCCAGCTGCCCTGTGCATGTGCAGCAACTCCAAATGTTGCCGCTAAAAGAAGTGTGGTTAATGCTTTTTTCATTGCTGCTATTTATTAATATCGAACACCGAATTTCGAATAATGAATGCTGAACTTAACTTCGATATTGGGCGTTCGGCATTCATTATTCGAAATTTTATTTCTCTATAACCTTATACACCGCCATCCCGCTATTATCAACCCCGTAAACCTTCGCTATGGCTTTTATAGTTAAACCTTTGCTCACAGTAAATGGTTTTAAATATTCATTTTCTTTAACAAAAGCCGGTGTAGCGCCATTGGTAGTATAGTAAACTTTGGTACCGGCAGCCGGACTGGTAATGGTAACAGTATTTCCTTTTATGCTGATGGCTGGCCTGGCAACCCTATTTACATATTTTGCTGTTCGGGCATCATTAATTACCCCTTTCCAGTTCATCCCGAAACCAAAATCATAAGTATGCGCGTCAGCATCAATATAGCAAAGCATATCATGCGGAATGTCCTCGTTCTGTAATTCAACGGTTTGCATATCGGCAGGCATTTGGAAAGGCAATAAGCCGGTTGGCTCGGCCGCGCCTGATAAAATATCCAATATGGCCTGGTTCTGTACACCAAAGCTGCCTACAATAGCGCTAACATCTTTTTCAAACTCAGCCGGCACCATAGGTTTTGCCAGGGCTATGCTAACTATTACCGGCTTGCCTTTCATGGCGGCCTTTGTATCCTCAATAATTTTCAGATCCATAACATTGGCAGCTGTAATGCTTTTGTTTTTGTAGGAGCGATTGGTGATCCCCGGTTCAGTTGGATCGCCGGCGGCAATACTGTGTTCCCTGGCCTCAGTTGCGGTATATGCGCCATATTGCAGGTTGATGGGGAAATATCCGTTGCCCCCTTTCTTCGTATCCGCAATATCATATCCCGGCCCACCAATGGGGCTGTTTACAAATACAATGGCATAATCTGCTTTTGCCGGATCATCCGTTACATTAAAATATCTTTTCAGCAGTTCGGGATTAACAGCATCCTCCCATTTTTCAGGGGTTACATCGCCGAAAATACTTTTATTAGCTGCAATGTATTTTTTAGGGATATAAACAGTTTTGCCCTTTTGAAGCGGCAGCACGTTACCATGGTTCTTCAGCAGCACAATTGATTTTAACTGCGCGTTGTATCCGGCTGTCATAAAATCAGGATTGCCCACAGTTTGCTTAGAATTTTCTGCATTTAAATAAGGGTTTTCAAACAGCCCAACCCTGAAAATATTGCGCAGCAGCCTCACTGCCGACTGCTCAAACCGGGCTCGCATAAATGCTTCACCATGCTCTTTAATGCCCATTTTATAGGCTTCTATCACCGGGCCCGCATCATTATTGCCGCCAAACTGGTCAACACCAGCCATTAAAATTTTATAATGTCGTTCCGCAACAGTTTTATCTTCCATCCCCCATGATTTACCCGCCAGGAAAACATCCGGCGTTTTTGCTTCATCGGCAGTTACCAGCCAATCGGTACAAACAACCCCGTCAAACCCATATTTTTTACGGAGCAGATCAGTTATTAAATATTTGCTATAGCTGTTGCCATCGTTTTCCTTGTTCTTTACATCCCTGCCATATGATATGGTATAGTAGGGCATTACGGCTGCCACCATTTTTGTTTTGCCCTTTAGCTTTAAGCCGCCATCAACAAACGATACCAGGTGCTCATCAAAGTTATTGCCGGGATAAACCGCATACTTGCCATAAGCATAATGCGCATCCCTGCCACCCTCTTCGGGGCCGCCGCCCGGCCAATGTTTCATCATGGCATTTACGCTGTTAAAACCCCAGCCATCCCTTATTTCGCTGCTACCGGTTGAGGTTTGAAAACCATCAACATACGCGCGCGCCATGTCTGCCGCCAATTGTGGGTCTTCGCCAAAAGTACCGTTAATGCGAACCCAGCGCGGCTCGGAACCAAGGTCAATCTGTGGTGATAATGCGGTTGTTATCCCCAAAGCACGATACTCTTTTGCCGCTATCGACCCAAATTGTTCCGTTACGGCAGGATCAAACGTGGCAGCCAAACCAAGCTGATCCGGCCATTGTGAGATCTTGCCACCTGCTCCCGCAGTATATTCCACACCCGAAAAGGCGCTGTGCCGCGGGTCGGAGCTGTTATTTGCCGGGATGCCTAAACCAGCCCCTTCAACCAGCGCCTGTACATTATTGTTCCATTTAGCAGCTACTTCCGGACTTTGAACCGTAGTAACCAGCACATGCCTTAAATTATCCTTTATTAAAAAATCTTTTTGCTGATCTGTTACCCACGACGGATCGACCCCGCCATCCTTAAAAAGCTTACCATTATAAGTACCCCGCCCAAACGGACCGGCCAATGCCGGGATAGCCTGGTGAATACTGTATAGCATTAACCCGGCAATCTGTTCTACAGACATTTTGGACGCCAGGTCCTTTGCACGTTCATCAACCGGTAAGCGCCAGTCTTCATATTTGTCAAGCTTGCCGTTTTTATTCAGGTCCTTAAACGATAAGCCATCAACAGTCAATATTTTTACCCCCGATGCTGCCGAATACCCAAGCGTTGGCCCGGTTATGTTTTTCACCAAAACAACGCCTGAACTATCGGTAACTGCTTGTTTTTTTACCAGGGTGATAGATGTACCGGCGGTCATGGCGCCTAATATTACTAATGACGATGCGCCCAAAAGGCAAAGCGCGACAGGAATACGCAGGTTTTTCTTCATAATTAAGTACAACAATTGGGTTAAATAAATTAAGTGTATTTAACAGGTTTATAGTATGATGAGGTCTTATTATACCATTGTGTTTGTTTGACACAATTAAAAGTAAATATATAAATTATTACTAAATATAGTAATAGATAAGAGGCTAAGAAATATAGATGAAAAGCTAAAAAGAGCAGACAAATACTTATTGGTATTATATTATTTAAGGCCTGTTACACTTATTTAATATACAACGTAATGTTTATGTTACAAACCGGATATTTATATATCTTTATAACGGTATCGTACCTTTTCACATGAATAAATCTTGGCTTATAATTTTACTGGCTGTGGTGTTGGTTTCCTGCCACAAGGATCATCCGGAAGACCTTAAAAAACAATTTATAATTAATGATCACACAGCCAATGTAACTTTTGATGAAAGCCACCCCGGCAATTTAATCGCGCCGACATTTGAGGGATTTAGTTTTGAAACCGATATTTTAGCCCGGGATGTAAACTTTTTAAATGTAAATAACAAAGTACTTATCCAGCTGATGAAAAATATCGGCCCCGGCATATTGCGAATGGGCGGGGCCAGCAGTGACCTTACAACCTGGGCAGGAACTGCGCGTAATGGAAACACTCCGCTGGATGTAATTACCACAACCGATGTTGATCGTTTATCTGCCTTTTCAAAAGCCACCGGCTGGCCTGTTTTGTTTGGCTTAAACCTGGCCAATAATGATTCCGGGTTAGCCGCAAGTGAAGCAGCGTACGTTTACCAAAGCTTAGGTAATAGTCTGTACGCCTTTCAATCGGGTAACGAACCGGATGCCTTTGGGCCCTATACGAACCACCGTAACCCTGCATATTCATTCGATGATTTTCTTTCTGAATGGAGGGGCTACCAATCTGCCGTACAAAAAGCGGTACCCGGATCTAATTTTGCCGGCCCCGATGTTGCTTTTAATACCTCCTGGATAACAGCCTTTACAAACAACGAAGGCACTGATGTAAATGTAAAACTCCAGGATGGGCATTACTATGAAACCGGGCCCGCAAGCAACCCGGGCATTGATTATCATTCCATTTTAGGGCGTAGTTTAAAGCTTCCTCAACTGATCCAATCATTTAAAGCTTCAGCATCTAAAAATCAGCAGCCTTTTCGCGTTACGGAATGCAACAATGTTTATGGCGGTGGCAAACCCGGTGTGAGCGATGTTTTTGCCTCGGCTCTTTGGGCGCTTGATGTAATGTGGATCTTAGCCGATAATGGCTGCCAGGGGATTAATTTTCATACAGGCATTGGCCTGTACTATTCGCCGGTTATGAATGAAAATGGCATACTTAAGGCAAAGCCGGAATACTATGCTATGCTGGCCTTTAAATATGGCAGTATAAACGGAAGATCTATTTCAACCAAAATTGATGAAGCCGACTACTGCAGCGCACACACCTGCCTTACTAACGGCGCCTATTCCTTAACCCTTATAAATAAAAATCTCAATAAAAGTTTTGATTTTAATATTGTACGGAGTAAAAATATTTCATCCATAGCAGTAAGCAGGCTTACCGCACCTTCAATTACCTCGGCGGTTGATGTTACGTTTGGAGGAAGCAAGGTAAATGCCGATGGTACATTTATTCCGTCAGTAACTGAAAATTATACGGGTAATAAAACCAGTTTTATAGTTAATGTACCGGCAGGTAGCGCGGCCGTTGTTACTTTACAATAAAAAACTGGCACAGCTGCTATTGGCGCCAAATAGCTAAAGTGCCCTCATTCCTCAAATTTTATAGGCTACCCGTTACTGCAATGGCCACTTTGGCAGCATTCTGTCATGAAAAATTTCGGTGATTTTTTAAAAAATCAAGTCCTTGTCATGCCGGCTGACAAATTGTCAAAAAAATATTTTAAACAGCTAAGGGATCATCCTACGCTCCATTTTAAGGGTCTTTTTTACAAAATAATGGCAAATTGCGGGTGGCACTAAATCAAACGGCTAAAGCTTAAATCACCTAAATTAATTTTTTATCCTGAAGTTAATATCGAATCATATTATTGATATTTTTCAAGCTTATTTGTTACATCGGTATAAAAAACAGTCAAATATTTCAGATTACATGGTTTTTTTTGATAGAGTGCCTCAAAATATCAGCAAAAACTAAAAATACACCTGTTTTTTAAGTGAATTTTAAAATTCAATCAATTTAATTTTTCGGGTTTTTCGGGTAAAAAATATTTTATTAATCATGGCATGTTTTGTGTCGCCTCCATGGTACAGAAAGGAATTTGTTTTCTGAAAACTATTAATCGTTTAATAAATAAATATTTAAATCAAAAAGACATGTTAGTTGTATTAGAAGTTGTTGCCTTATTAGCTGTTATCGTATTACCATTGTTCCCTGCAAAAAAAGCAGTGAGCAAATAAGGTATAACAACCGCTTAAAAAACTTGAAGGACGGCCAATGGCTGTCCTTTTTTATTTTATACTGGTGTTAGCGGCCCTATTTTTTTATATTTGGTTAACTGCAAATACCAATGAGCCAGGTTAGAGAAATAAAATGCCCGCAATGCGGCAAATGGACATTATGGGCCGGGGATATTGACGACCGGTGCTTGTATTGCGACAGCTTCCTGGAGTCGCGGCGTTTCTCGCGTGAGGTGGAGAAAAAGATAAGAGGCGAGGTACGAAAGGAAGACGACTACTTTTTTATAAAACCTGGTGATGGTCCCTTTAAGCGCTTCTGCAAAAAATTTTTAAATAGCCTGCGCTGGCTGGTAATAAGCTTGCAGGTTGCATTTTTTGTATTTGTGACTATAATAATCGTGTTAATTAGCCTGATCCCCGGTTAAATGAAAACCCTGCTTAATAAATGGTTTATTGCAAGCTGCCTGATTTGGCTTATTGTGATCACCTCCCGTAAGATGGGCCACCCGCTGCCCCTCATTAACGGTTATATTGACGATGCCATTGCTATACCTGTTATTGCCAACCTGGGCTTGTGGTTTCAAAGAGTAGTTATTATTAAAAACAACTATTATGTGCTCTCAAAATGGCATGTTGTTTTTATTATCGCCTATGTATCATTAATATTTGAAGGCCTGTTGCCGCTTTTCTCCAAAACCTATACTGCCGACTGGGTTGATGTGCTGCTTTATGTTATCGGCGGGGTGTTTTTTTATAGGGTGATGAATAGGTCTTTAGCAGAGATCAGAGGCTAGTGATCAGAGATTAGTGAACGGAGATTAGTTTTTGAAAGATGGCACCCTCCCTGACATTTTTAAAAATAAATCCTGTTGGCTTTGAAGTGGAGTGACATAAGATTAATCTAAAATATGTCATTGCGAGCGCAGCGCGGCAATCGCACGCTGTACACAACCGCCAGTGCAAGATCTACATTTTTCTGTTCGCTCTGTATAGCATGCGATTGCTTCGTACCTCGCAATGACATGGTGGCTAGCTGGATTTAAAAAGAATCTATCATGGGCAGCATAACAAAAAGCCACAAGTCTTTCATAAACAGCCTCTAATCTCTCTTTTCCCTCATCTTCAATGCCCCTGTCGGGCATTTAGCAACCTGCTCTGCAATTTCCTTACCGGTAGCGCCATCCATGTTTATCCAGGGTTTTGCGGCCGGGTTAAATACCTGGGGTAGCTGGGTAGCGCACCTTGCTGCGTGTTTACAAAGCTCAGGCCGCCATTCAACGGTAACATCGCCATTAGTATAGCTGTGTGTGTTTTCGGTATCAGTACCGGTATATGCAAACGTACGCACCTGGATGCCGCCTTCTAAAATTTTTGAAACAGGGCAAACTTTGGCTATCTGTACCAGGCGCTCGCGCTGTTCATCGGTTATGGGTGATAAAAAGTTAAGATCCGTGTCAATAACAGTGATCCGTTTTTCGCCTTCCAACTTAAAATACATGTTAACTGCAATCGCTATCTGTGGGATGTCCCAGCCCTTCCGGTCAATGTACATCCGCAACGTTGTAATAGTACAAGTCCCCAATGATGATAAAAGCAACGTATAAGGGTCCGGCCCGGTATCTTTTCCACCAGTGAACGCCGGTTCATCCGAAATAAACTTGCCATTACGCCATTCAACCGTACACTTATATTTTTCAGTGCCTATGCTGGCGATTACCGGGTGCTCTAATATGTATTCCATTCTCAGCTATTTAACTAATTTCAACTATCTGTTCCGCCATCTTCTGGCTATGAACCATCAACTATGAACCATGAACTAAAAAAGAACATCTGCAAAAGCAGGTGTAATTGCAAAGATCTTTTTGGCGAACGGGCAATAGGGCAAAATCTTCATTTTATGTTCACGGGCATATTCCACGCCGGCTTTCACCAGCTGGCGGCCCAGCCCTTTTCCTTCGTAAGCTTCATCAACTACCGTATGATCAATAACGAGCTTATTCTCTCCCGAAAAAATATAATGCATAAAGGCCACCTCTTTACCTTCATCTTCGATAAAGAAAGCTCCGCGTTTGCCATCGTTTTTATTTTGTACCTGCATGTGTTTGGCTCATGGTTGATAGATCATAGTTTATAGCCGGAAAGAGGCCGTTATATGTCATAAAAGTACGATATTTTGGGTAGAGGTGGGAGGTTAGCGGCCGCAGATTAGTTTTTTTATAAAGAATGAATTACATTCGGACTTTCAGAGTAAACACCGATCGTTAATCATCAATTACTAACATGGAACCCGTAACCATTACTACCCTTAAAACTTTCGAAGCCTTAAAAAGCGTTCCTGATGAACAACTGCAATGGCTGATAGATAGTTGTGAAGAAGTAATATTGCCGGAAGGTTCTGTTTTTATAAAACCAGATGTGCCGATAGCAGGCCCGCACTTTATAATTGACGGTGAATTTATTGCGTTTATAATGCAAAATGGCAGTAAACGCGAGCTGGGGACGTTTGGCGCCGGGCATATTACAGGCTACCTGCCTTTTTCAAGGGGCAAAATGGCAAGTGTTTATATGAAAGCAAGGAACGAAGTGCGGATTCTTTCATTCCCAACAGAACGGATCAGGGAAATGATCCGCGATCAGTTTGAGCTTACGCAAGCCCTGGTACATGTAATGACCAGCCGCGTGCGTGAGTTCACCGCCTTTCAGCAGCAAAACGAAAAGATGATGGCGCTTGGAAAGCTCTCAGCAGGGCTTACCCACGAGCTTAATAATCCGGCATCGGCTATCGTGCGTGACTCTATTTCACTGCGTGAGCATTTACGCCTTGAACCGGAGACCTTTAAAAAAATGATCGCCATAAAAATGGACAACACACAGGTTGATGCTGTTAATGACGAGCTATTCCGTGTGCTGGACGAAACAGACAGGCCAAGATTAACACTTAAGGAAAAAACCAAACGCGAAGAAGAACTTGGTGATTGGTTTGATGGGCTGGACATTGAAGACGCCTACGAAATAGCTGAAAACTTTGTAGATTTTAACTTTAAGGTTGCCGATCTTGAAAATTTCAAAAAACATATTCCAGATGCTTTTTTATCACCCGTTTTTGGTTGGATAAACACTTTATTGGTTACCGAAAAAATGGTGGAAGATATCCAGGAATCATCACGCCGGATTGCCGAGCTGGTGAAATCTGTTAAAACATTTACCCACATGGACCGTGGGGCTGATAAGCAATATGCCGATATTCATATTGGCATCCGCAATACGCTCACTATGCTTGGCTACCGGAAGAAAAAGGGCAATGTAACCCTGGTGGAAGACTTTGACCTTAACCTGCCGCCAGTAAAGGCATTGATTGGTGAGCTTAACCAGGTGTGGACCAACCTTTGATAACGCCTTCGATGCCATGGACCTGAACGGCAAGGGCACACTAACCATAAAAACCGAACGCGACAGGGAATTTGTACAGGTATCAATTATTGATGATGGTCCGGGGATTCCTGAAGATATCAGGTCGCGGGTGTTTGATCCGTTTTTTACCACAAAGGAAATGGGCAAAGGCACCGGCATGGGCCTTGAAGTGGTACAGCGCATAGTTAACCAGCATAAGGGCTCAATAAAAGTAAAATCAGTACCGGGGCGCACAGAGTTTATTGTGTGTTTTCCTATTAATGGGTAGGTTTGATTTCGGAAGTCGGATGTTCGATTTCGGATTTGTTTGTTTTCTGAACCATGATTTTTAGGATTAAAGGATTTCCAGGATGCCTGGCTTTGAGCACTTGTTAGTGTTATCATCACAGATATCAGGAAGAATCAAAACAGCGTAATAAGTGCGCGATTCTTTCCTTGAGAACTCCAGGGTGTACACGTTTTTATAATTTATAACTCAAAAAATATTTGTAGTACTTTCCATGGGTCATTGTTGATTTTTAATGTGTTTCAATACTTAGCGGTTGCCACAAAAAGCACAAATGCCGACTAAAAATTCAAAAGATGTGTGCACAAAATAGCTGGCATAGGGTATTCCACGAAACAAGCGTATGCAAGAGGAACCTTTTAACCTCTTTCCTTATAGATTCACTGAATTTCCAGGACTCCCTGATCGTAACAAAGGTAATGTATGGCTATTTACCTCATTACCGAAAGCACCTGTGAAACCGGCAAATAGGGCGCAAAAAGCTTCTTCATTAAATTGCTAAAGAAAATCATCGTTTTTTTTTAAAGAGTTTATAACGTCATCGGTGTTCAAAATGGTTGCAAATTCCTCATTTAGCATTGCCAAAGCAGTTAAATGGATGGTTTCCGCATTGTAATGCTCGCCGTTGATCCCTGTTTTTGCAAATGCAGCAACCGCATCGGCTACAACAAACGTATTGTATCCAAAATTGCCGGCCATCCGGGCTGTGGTTGATACGCAATGTTCAGTTGTAAGGCCCACAATAACTACAGTATCAATGTTTGCGGCATCCAGTTGTTGTTGCAGATCCGTGCCGATGAAAGAGCTGTTTACTGATTTTTTGATCACCGGCTCTCCCGGTAAAGGTTTTACAATTTCTTTGTGGGCATTGCCGGGGTTGCTTGCTGCCAATAAGGAATCCGGATTGGTTGAACAATGCTGGATATGAAATAAAGGCCGGTTATTGGCCCGCCAGTGATCGAGCAGTTTGCGTGCGTTTGCTTCTGCATTGGGATTATTGCGTTCGCCGCCCCAGTAAGGGATGTTATCAAAACCCTGCTGTATATCAACTAGTATCAGCGCAGGGTTGGTGTTTTCTAATGTTTTCATACCTCAAAATTGCAGCTTTACAAGGGCCAGAATTTTGCTGTGAGGCTTTATTTGTTTGTTTAATCGCAGATGTTAACGGATTAACATGATGAAGCTGATAATTATGATATTTAGCAATTGGAAATTGAATGCATAACCCTGATACGACTTTTTATAACACCAGCTCGCTCCTCGCACTTTTAGGCGAAGCGCCAAACTTTTGCTTATAAACTTTTGAGAAATGCGAGATGTTTTCGAAACCGCTGCTATAAGCCACTAACGATACCGGATCATTCGAAGTTTTTAACTGGTACTCGGCATACTCCAGCCTGCGGTTTATTTGCCATTTTACAGGTGTTGTGTTAAAACGCTCGGTAAACTCCTTTTTAAAAGCGCTTACACTTCGGCCGGTAAGCTTGGCCATATCGGGGATTGAAAGTTGCCTGTTAAAATTTTCTTCCATAAAGTAGGCAAGGTCAACCTTTTTATCACTAACCAGGTCTTTCAAAAACGAAACAAAAGTTTTTGACCCATCGCTGGCCAGGATCTGCAACAGTACCTGGTGAGCCACAAATTTCACAATGCACCTGGAATACTCCTGCTGGTGTAAAATATGCTGAATAGCCTGTGCTATGTTAGCTTTTATAAACTCAGATGTTTTAAAGGTGAACGGCGGCAGGTCGGCATTCAGTTTTTCCTGCTTAAACTCCGGAACATGGCTCTCTAAAAAGTAATCTACAAACTCGTTTTCCATAAAAATAAGCAGGCTGGTATAATCGTCCGACGGAAACAACTGGTAATTACCCCGCCTCCTGAACTGGATAACTCCGGCCATAAGGTGTTGTACATAACTGCCATACCTAACATCAATTGAGCCTGTTAAAATTACCTCGAGGCAATGTGCGGTTTGCAGGGTATCATCGCATCTGAAAGGGCGCTTTTTATCAATGACAAAGCCATACATATCTGACAATCGTAACCTGATATGCGCATGGTGATCAAGCAGGTCTTTAGGGATTTGTATCATCTTAAAAGATTAAGTTCCACTAAGCTACATTTTGTAATGCGCTCTTTTTAACTTTTTGGTTAATTGTAACAAATCCATGATAAAATCAGGCTTAGTTTAGTGTATCGCCAATGTTTAATATATTAGAGACAATTAACTGACTAAATTAACTCAAATGAAAAAACTTTTACTTTTTGGCTGCGCTATGTTGTTTGCCCTGCTTACAAGGGCGCAGCAAACATTCCCGGTAAACGGCGCCTGGGATATCCGCCCCGGCCAGTACGCCTTCATCAATGCCAGCATTGTTGTAAGTGCCGATCAAACCATTACCAACGGTGTTTTGCTGGTTAAGGACCGGCAGATAGAGGCCGTTGGCGCCGATGTTAAGATCCCCAAAGGTTATGTTACGGTTGATTTGAAAGGGAAATATATTTATCCCGGCCTTATTGATGCGTACACCACCTATGGTATTCCCGAAGCATCAAGACAGGCATTTGCGCAGGGTGGCTTTGGCAGGGTAGCTGTACCGGTATCAACCAAACCGGGCGCTTACGGCTGGAACGAATCTATCAAGCCCGAGATGAACGTTAAGGCGGTATTTCATGCCGATGCCTCAAAAGCCGAAGATTATAAAAAGAATGGTTTTGGAGCGGTACACACATTGATCCACGATGGTATTGCCCGCGGCACGTCGGCAGTGGTTTCTTTAGGCGATGAACGCGATAACTTTGTAATGATAAATGGCGAAGCTGCTGCCAATTACTCATTCAGTAAGGGTACTGCGGCAACCAATTATCCATCATCACTAATGGGAAGCATTGCGCTGCTGCGGCAAACCTATTACGATGCCCAATGGTATAAAAATCAAAAGGAGGAATATAATATCTCGCTTGATGAGTTTAACCGCACGCAGGCTATCCCGCAAATTTTTGAAGTGTCAGACCCGCTAAGCGTTTTACGCGCCAATAAAATAGGCAAGGAGTTTGGCAAGCAATATATTTTTAAAACCGACGGACAGGAGTATCGCCGCATTGACGCAATGAAGGGTACAGGCGGCAGCTTTATTATCCCGCTTACTTTCCCCGAGGCCTTTGATGTGGAAGACCCGTTTGATGCCCGCAACGTAAGCTATACCCAAATGAAAGACTGGGAGCTGGCGCCAACCAACCCCGCTGTTCTGGAAAAGGCAGGCATAAAGTTTGCCATCACCTCGTACGGGTTAACCAATGCGCGTGATTTTTGGACAAACCTGCGCACCGCCATTGATAATGGATTGAGCGAAAAACAGGCTTTAATTTCCCTTACCACCGCACCTGCCGAAATGCTGGGCGTGGCTGATAAGGTTGGTACACTTGCCAAAGGTAAAATGGCCAACTTTATTATCACATCAGACAACCTGTTTAAAAAGGATAATGTAATTTATGAGAACTGGATAGAAGGCCACCAGTATGTGGTTAGCCGCATGGATGTAACCGATTTGCGTGGTAATTATAACTTCGCCAGCGATGCTTTACCGGGTGTGGTACTTAAAATAAGCGGTACACCGGGCACTTACGATGTTAACCTGGAACGTAATAACGCCGACAGCACCCGTGCAAAAGGAACCATTACCCGCACCGGCGATATGGTAAGCATCTACTTCGATCTTAAAAGCAAACCAAACGGCAACATAAGGCTGAATGGTTATATCACCAAAACATCCCCCTTAACATTTAACGGCAGCGGGATCTTACCTGACGGATCAGAAATGAAATGGTCTGCCACTTATACCGGCCCCGCATCGGCAGAAAGAACAAAACCGGAGCCGGCAAAACAACCAATTAATGACGGACCTGTAGTTTATCCTTTTACCGCCTACGGCAACACCGAGCTGCCAAAAGCTGAAAACGTCCTTTTTAAAAACGCTACCGTTTGGACAAGCGACAAAGACGGCATCCTGAAAAACACAGACGTACTGATTGAGAACGGAAAAATAAAGGCTATAGGCAAGGGCATAGCTGCAGGCAGCGCCAAAATTATTGATGCTACCGGTAAGCACCTGTCGCCGGGCATTGTTGATGAGCACTCGCACATTGCAGGCAGCGGAGGCATAAACGAAGGTACCCAGGCAGTAAGCGCCGAGGTTAGGATTGCTGATATTTTAAATTCGGAAGATATAAGCATTTATCGCCAGCTGGCAGGTGGCGTTACCACATCGCATATTCTGCATGGCTCGGCTAACCCTATTGGCGGCCAAACCCAGCTGATAAAACACCGTTGGGGTGTATTGCCGGATGAGATGAAGGTTGAAGGCGCCGATGGCTTTATAAAATTCGCCCTTGGCGAAAACGTTAAAGGCAGCAATAACGGTGCTGTAATCGGGGCTGCCCGTTTCCCGCAAACCCGTATGGGTGTTGAGGAGGTTTATATTGATGAATTTACCCGCGCTAAAGAATACAAGGCTGCACGCGCTGTAAAAGGCAATAATGTGCGCCGCGATATTGAGCTGGATGCCATTGTTGAGATCTTAGATGGCAAACGCTTTATCACCTGTCACTCCTACGTACAATCAGAAATAAATATGCTGATGCATGTTGCCGATTCAATGGGTTTTAAAATAAACACCTTTACCCACATTTTGGAAGGCTATAAAATGGCCGACAAAATGAAGGCGCACAATATTGCAGGTTCAACTTTCTCCGACTGGTGGGCTTACAAAAACGAGGTTGCCGAGGCTATTCCTTACAATGGCAAGCTGATGCACGATGTTGGGGTATTAACAGCCTTTAACTCGGATGATGAAGAGATGGCGCGCCGCCTTAACCAGGAAGCCGGTAAATCTGTTGCCTATGGCCACATGAGCGAAGAAGAAGCCTTAAAGCTGGTTACCATTAACCCTGCAACCATGCTGCATGTTGAAAAACATATCGGCAGTATAAAAGTAGGCAAGGATGCCGATCTGGTGCTATGGTCTGCTGATCCGTTGTCTATTTACGCAGTTGCGGAAAAGACTTATGTTGACGGCATCCCTTACTGGGATCTTGACAAGGATGCGGCCAATCAAAAAACAATGAAGGCCGACGAAGCCAGGATCATCCAAAAAATGATTGCTGCTAAAAATAAAGGAGCGGTAACACAACGCCCGGTAGGCAGGCGCCCGCGCAATAATGAGTCAGACGAAGATGATGAATTTGTATCAGGTGATGGTGTGGGACAAAATAATTCAAACGGTAAATAATTAACAGATGTGCGGATGTGCAGATATGAAAATGTGCGGATGCATACCTGGTTAACTAATTAAAGAGGCATAAAAAATGAACAAGATATTTTTAATTTTTGGAGGATTGTTGCTAAGCACTATCCTCGCAAACGGCCAGGCGACTATTTCGCCTGCTAAGGCACAATCAAAGCCTGTTATTATAAAAGGCGGTACTATCCATGTGGGTAACGGGCAGGTGATCAATAATGGGTATGTAGCTTTTGATAAAGGAAAAATAACCGCCATTGGCGAAGGCGCTGCAGCCAATACCGCAGGTGCCGATGTTATTGATGCCACGGGCAAACAGGTCTACCCGGGCTTTATTTGCCCCATTACTACGCTCGGCCTTGTTGAAATTGAAGAAGGCGCCCGCGGTACTGTGGATGATGAAGAAACCGGTGACTTTAACCCGAATGTACGGTCAATTGTGGCTTATAATACGGATAGTAAGGTGATCCCAACCGTACGCTCAAACGGGATCTTGCTGGCGCAGCCTACGCCTAATGGCGGTATTATTTCGGGGCAGTCGTCAGTAATGCAGCTTGATGCCTGGAACTGGCAGGATGCGGCTTATAAAACTGATATCGGCATTCATTTAACATGGCCGGTTGCCAGGGTGCAGGGCCGCAGGAGAGGCATTCCAACGCCGGGCGTTCCCCAGGAATCTCCGGCAGAGCGGGCACAAAAAGCCATAGCAGCAATTGAAAAGCTATTTGAAGAAGCCAAAGCCTATGCTGATATAGCTAAACCCGAGGTAGATAACATCCGTTTTTCGGCAATGAAAGGGTTGTTTAACGGCACTAAGAAACTATTTGTAAATGCCGAAGGCGCCAAAGAGATAGTGCAGGCGGTAAACTTTGGTAAAAAGATGGGCATGCAGGTGGTAATTGTTGGTGGTAATGAATCGTACCTGGTTACCGAAGTATTAAAAGATAACAATGTGCCTGTAATATTAAAAGAAACTCAAAGGGTGCCGGATAAAGAAGAGGATGACGTGTACCTGCCTTACAAGCTGCCTAAAATGCTGCAGGATGCTGGTGTATTATACGGTTTAACCGGGATTGGTTTCTGGCGCCAGCGTAACCTGCCCTTCGAGGCCGGCGAGGCTGTAGGCTATGGCTTAACCAAAGAGCAGGCAATCTCCATGATCACCATTAACAATGCAAAGATCCTGGGTATTGATAAAACCACCGGAACGCTTGAAGTTGGTAAAGATGCAAACCTGTTTATCTCTAAAGGTGATGCGTTGGATATGATCAGTATTGATGTTGATAACGCATTTATACAAGGCAGGAATATTAATTTAGACAACCTGCATAAACAATTATACAGGAAATTTGCCGACAAATACGGCGTAAAAGCTGATTTGTAAACGCTTTTTATAGATCACAAAATAGCGATGGGTATAATGCTCATCGCTATTTTTTTTGACCTGGCAGGCTTTTGTATATTACAGCGCACATAGTAACGCCATAAGATAGAATGACACAAGTAATCAAGCTTACTTCCTAACCAATAAGCTACAAAACTCTTTCTTTCGGACTTTCGGACTTTCCCGACTTTCGGACTCTCCCTCTACCTCACCAGCGTACCAATCGCTTCCCCATCGGCAATCTTCATAAAGTTGCCTGGTTTATTCATATCAAAAACGATGATTGGCAGGTTGTTTTCCTGGCAAAGGGTAATGGCGGTCATGTCCATAACGTTAAGGCCTTTGTCATACACTTCCTGGAAGCTTATTTCATTGTAGCGGGTTGCAGAAGGGTCTTTCTCCGGATCGGCGGTATAGATGCCGTCAACGCGGGTACCTTTTAGTACCACATCGGCTTTTATTTCGATAGCGCGCAGCGAAGCAGCTGTATCGGTGGTAAAATATGGGTTCCCGGTACCGGCGCCAAAGATCACAATTTTGCCCACTTCCAAATGGTGCATGGCACGGCGGCGGATGTAAGGCTCGCAGATCTGCTCCATTTTTATGGCTGATTGCAGGCGGGTTTCAACGCCGATGCTTTCAAGGGCGTTTTGCAGGGCCATACAGTTTATCACGGTGGCAAGCATCCCCATATAATCGGCCTGGGCACGTTCCATGCCTGATTTTTCGGCGCTTAAGC
>JAQBOS010000001.1 GCA_028287925.1 Mucilaginibacter sp.
TAAGAAGAATGATGAAAGAAGAAGCGTTAGCTGTTACTGAAAATATAATAAAATTAGCATCCCTGGTTGCCGGCAAGCCGGTTTCTTCAGGAAAACAATTAGCTGTTAATAACCCATACAACGGGCACCCGGTTGGAACGGTGGAAATGGCCGGTTTAAGCGATACGCAAGCCGCCATTGAAATGGCTTTGAAAGGCGGGAAGGTATTAAACCGATACGAAAGATATAGCGTTCTGGACAAAGCAAGAACGTTATTATTGGAAAGAAAAGAAGCGTTTGCACAATTAATTACAGATGAATCGGGCTTGTGCATCACTGAAACCAATTATGAAATAGGCAGGGCGCATGATGTGCTGCTTTTTGCTGCTATGGAATGTTTAAAAGATGATGGCCAGGTATTTTCCTGCGATATCTCACCAAATGGTAAACAGCGAAAAATATTTACCCTCCGCGAGCCATTAAAACTTGCGGTTGCCATTACTCCGTTTAATCATCCGCTTAACCAGGTGGTTCACAAAATTGCCCCGGCATTGGCTGCGGGTACCCCGGTAATTTTAAAACCATCCGAAAAAACACCTTTAACCGCTATTCGTTTTGTAGAACTGTTATATGAGGCAGGCTTACCTGCTTATATGCTGAGCGTTCTTTTAGGCAATACTAAAGATGTTGCGGAAGCACTGGTACAGGACCCTCGGGTTGATCTGGTATCCTTTACGGGAAGTGTAGCTGTAGGAAAAAGAATTGCCCAAACCGCTGGCTATAAAAAAGTGATCCTTGAACTTGGCGGTAATGATCCCTTGATTATTTTGGAAGACGCAGATCTTAACCTGGCAGTGGAACTGGCAGCCGAGGGATCTTTCAGAAACTCCGGACAGCGTTGTACAGCAGTAAAACGCATTTTGGTACAGGAAAGCATCGCCGAAGAATTTACAAAACTATTTGTTAAAAAGGCAAAAGAATATACCTGCGGAGACCCGGCAGACCCTAAAACTAAAGTTGGAACCGTTATTGACGAGCAAGCTGCCATATACCTGGAAAATGTGGTAGACAAAGCAGTAGCCGCAGGTGCAAAAATTTTATTGGGCGGCAAGCGCACCGGCGCCTTGTTACAGCCTACGGTGATTGTAAACGTCCCCGGGGATGCGCAGATGGTGGTTCAGGAATCATTTGGTCCGCTGGCTCCCATCCTTACATTTAAAGATCTTGATGATGCAATTGCACTGTCTAATTCTACCGCTTTTGGTTTATCGTCAGGTGTAGTTACCACTAACATGGAGAATGCCATTCGTTTTGTGAAAGAGTTGCAGGTAGGCACTGTAAATATAAATGAGGTACCCGGTTATCGCATTGAGAGTTCTCCTTTTGGAGGCATCAAAGATTCGGGTCTTGGCATAAAAGAAGGAGTGATAGAAGCCATTAAGTGCTTCACTTATGTAAAAACATTTTCAATGCCCTGGTAATTAAAATAATGAAAAACTCAACATTTGATTTAATAGTGGTTGGCTCAGGCATATTGGGCACATTTCACGCTATACATGCTGCGCGTTTAGGTAAAAACGTACTGCTAACCGAAAAAGACCAGTACCCTGTAAATGCCACGGTACGCAATTTTGGCCAGGTGGTAACTTCCGGGATGTCGTCAGATTGGTTTGCTTATGCTACCCGTACAGCTGAATTATATAAAGAGATCCAGCAGGAGTTTGATATTAGCGTACGGAACAACGGTACAGTTTATCTTGCTTCGGATGCTGACGAATTACAATTGGCGCAAGAGCTAAAGGAACGTATGGATGCTTCAGGTTATGGGGCGGAAATATTATCAGCAAAAAACTGTTTAACTAAATGGCCGGCGTTAAAAATGGAATATTGCAAAGGCGGCATTTTCTTCCCGCAGGAATTAAGCGTGGAACCGGATAAGCTGATTTACCGTTTAATTGAATATGCCACTAAAAAATATCCTAATCTTACCTACAAGCCTTCCACCGCTATTGTTGATTGCGAGGTTATTGGCGATCATGCGGAGGTAACCACTGCATCCAGGGAAAAATTCATAGCCGAAAAGGTAATTGTGTGCAGCGGAGGGGAATTTAAACTGCTTTTTGCCGATCTGTTTAAAAATAGCGGGATCATTTTGTGCAAACTCCAAATGCTGAAAACCGTTCCGATGCCTGAAGTACAGCTGGAAGGGAATATTTTAACAGGCCTGTCAATCCGCAGGTATGAGTCATTCCAGGAATGCCCGTCTTTTGCTAAGCTAACAACCCCTGAGCATTACGCGGAGTTAAAAAAATGGGGAGTACATCTTTTATTCAAAAAAGCAGTGGATGGCTCCATTATTATCGGCGATTCACATGAATACGCCGATGTAAACCATACCGATGACCTTAGGTTCGATGTTAACAGCGCTATCAATGAGTTGATGTTAAAGGAGGCACAAAATATTGTGAATTTCGATGTCAGCAAAATAGCTTCTACCTGGGCTGGCTTTTATCCGCAACATAATAGTAAACACGTGGTTGAAGCTGATATAGAAGGCAGAATACATATTCGTACTGCCATAGGTGGTAAAGGCATGACCTGTGCCGCCGGTTATGCCGAAGCCAGCATAAAGGAAATTTACAACTGATTTTTAACCAGTTATTGATCAACCCGGATGAATCAGTTAAATAAGCTACTTACGCATTCAAAAGTGTTCTTCATATTTTGGTGTATGCTGGCCGCCTTTGGTACCTACTTTTGTATGTATGCCTTCAGGAAGCCATTTACCAGTGGAACTTACACCGGGTTAACCCTTTGGGATCTTGACTATAAGGCTGTTTTAATTATTGCGCAGGTGCTTGGCTATATGGTTTCAAAATTCATAGGCATTAAAGTAATTTCAGAACTCAAAGCATCTGGCAGGGTAAAGCTCATTATCAGGCTAATTCTTTTTTCGGAAGCCGGCCTTCTCCTTTTTGGATTGGTGCCATATCCTTACAATTTTTTCTTTTTATTTCTGAACGGATTACCGCTTGGAATGGTATGGGGCATTGTTTTTAGCTACCTGGAAGGCAGGCGGTTTACAGAAATGCTGGCAATGGGACTCAGTATTAGCCTCATCGTATCATCCGGAATTTTAAAAACCATTTATTTTATAGTGCACGGATGGTTTCCATTAGTTTCTGAATTTTGGATGCCCGGTATTATTGGCTTACTTTTTCTGCCCCTCTTCTTAACATTTGTATGGATGCTCTCGGTGATTCCCGAACCTTCGGAAACTGATAAGCTATTGCGTGTTGAACGCTTACCAATGACTAATAAAGACAAAAAAAATGTTTTAAAAGAGTATGGGCCGGGTATAATAGGTATTGGGCTAATTTATACCATACTTACCACCATGAGAGATTTCAGGGATAATTTTTCTGTAGAAATATGGAACGAGATTGACCCTCACTGGAATAAAGCTATCTTCTCGATAACCGAAACAATTACAGGGATCATTGTATTAGCGGCTATAGGAAGTATTTCGCTGTTCCGGAATAATATAAAAGGTTTTTGGGGAACGCAATACTTAATTGCTCTGGGTTTGTTGTTAAGTGGCGGCAGTACATTGCTTTTTCATCTGCATATTATAAATCCTTTTTGGTGGATGCTTTTGGTTGGTATGGGGATGTTTTTAGCTTATACACCTGTCCAGGTTGTTTTATTTGAACGGATGATTGCCGTATTTAAAATAAAGGCTAACGCGGGTTTCTTTGTTTATCTCTGTGATTCTGTTGGATACCTGGGCAGCGTTGGATTATTGCTTTACAAAGAGTTTTTTATGAAAAATTTAAGCTGGGCTAAAGTGCTGATGCAGTTTAGCTA
>JAQBOS010000032.1 GCA_028287925.1 Mucilaginibacter sp.
GCTGCAGGGTATGGACACCAACGGAAATGTTATATATTCAGGCACATTAAGTAAGGTTTTATTGCCTGCCTTACGTTTAGGCTATATGGTTTTCCCTACCGAAGCTATGGCCAGGCAGTTTGCTACCGCAAAATCTGTAATTGACGGGCAAAGCAATATAATTACCCAGGCTATAGTAAGCGAATTTATCAGCCAGGGGCATTTTAGCCGCCATGTAAGGCGAATGAGGCTGTTATACAAAAAAGCCCAGGATGATTTGGTAAGCCTGATAAACCTGCATTTAAAAGGCAGGCTAACACCTGTTCCGGTAGAAGCAGGCATGCACTTTATAGCCTGGCTGCCAACATCAGTTAATGCTGAAATAATAGCAAACGAATGTTTTAAAGCAGGTGTAATTATTAACCCGCTTAGCAGCTCCGGTATTAAATTCAAGTATCCCAATGGATTGATTTTGGGGTTTGCGGGGTTTTCATTTGGGGAGATGGAGAAGGCTGTACTTACATTAAAACAGGTGCTGGATAAGCATTTATAGTGTTGGTATTTTCGTTGCCATTAGCATAAAGTCCTAATTTTTCAATCAAAAGCTTCCATCTTATAAGGTAGCTATGATCGGATTAAAGCCTAAGTGATTAAGTGTAAAACATTTTAAGGATTTTTCAGTTTAAAGTTTGATCTTAGTTTATTACAAAAGCAAGTAATAAATTCGAATTTAAATATTGATAACCCCTAAAATGTACTATATATCCGGCCGTAAAAGGCTTTCTTTTTTATTAAAGATTTTATTATCGTTCCTATTTACAAGCATACATTATTGTGCTTACAGCCAGGTAGCTGATTCTTTAAAGGCAGAGACTTTGCGGGCTGATTCCATAAGGGTTAAGCAGGCTGCTGCTCTTTCAAAACAATTTGATTTTGGCAACCTGATCGGGGAGATCCTGCATCCAAACAAAGCACCCGACTCAACTCATAAAAAACCATCGGGTATTACTATTGTACCAAATATAGCGTCGAATCCAACAATTGGCTCGCAACTGGGAATCAAAGCGGTAGCAGGCAGAAAACTCGGTAATGATCCAAATACGCTCTTGTCTGTAGCTGCAACCTCAGCCTCAATCACTACCAAGGGGATCATCTATTTTTATGTCAACCACAATATCTATACCCCCGGTAATACGTGGAATTTCCAGGGTAATTTTGTTGTTGCGAAAACTGTTACTCCTGATGAAGGGTTAGGTATAGGCCGTAACCCCGGGGGGAGTGAAACCGACCAGGTATTGGCGAATCCGGAGCGTAAAGCACGTGCGATCAATTCCATATATTTTAATCTCAGGGAAAAAGTATATAAAGAAATTCAAAAAAATCTTTATCTCGGGGTAGGGGCATCTTTTGACATCAGGACGCAAATTAAACAAAAGGATACAGCAAATTTAACACCTTACAATATCTATAGTGATGAGCACGGGTTTAAACGGGGTGATTACAGGGCAGACGGACTGCTCTTCAATCTACAATATACCACGCGTGATAATCAAAACCGCGCTTATAAAGGGATCTATGTGGATGCGGGCTTCCGGGTTAATTCAACATTGCTGGCAAGCTCAAAAAGCTCAGTACAATTTACCACTGATTTCAGGAAATATTTTAGTCTTTCTACCGAAAATCCGGAACATGTTCTTGCGTTTTGGAATTGGGGATCATACCTGCTCAGTGGTAATGTACCGTACCTGGAGCTACCGGGAACAAGTAAAGACGGAACCTTCAGGAGCGGAAGAGGATATACCTCAGGTTATTTTAAAGGCACGCAGTATAATTATTCGGAAGTTGAATACCGTTTCCCGATATTAAAGAACAAGTTTGTTAGTGGTGTTACTTTTGCCAACGCACAAACTGCAAATGATGAAGCCGGTACAAAAATATTTGAGCATTTTCAATATGGATATGGTGCAGGCCTGCGTTTGCTGTTTAATAAGGCCACACGTACCAATTTGTGCCTTGATTATGCCTTTGGAAATTATGACTCCCGTGGTTTCTTTTTGAATTTAAATGAAACTTTTTAGCATTAAATCGTGGAAAAATTGCCCTAATCAGTTTGAATTCGATAATGCACTACCTCTAAACAGCTCATTTATTCAGGGTGCTCAGCAACGGCAAAACAGCCAGGTCTTTAAAATGTAAACGCAAAAATTTTAGCGCATGGGTTATCTGGTTTTCAACTGTTTGCTTTGAGATGCCAAAGTGTGCCGCTATTTCATCATTTGTCATCTGTTAGATCCTGCTTAGCAGAAAAATCTCGCGGCAGCGTTTTGGAAACGGGAATAAATTATCCTGAAAACAAAACTTAAACTGCTTACCGTTGTACTATTATATGTTAACCTGTACTATGCTAAAGTGCGTGGGCAATATAAGAATGGTAACGGTTTTTAAAAAACCTTTACAGAACAATAACTATAACTCAGATTGAGAACTGGGTTGAGTTGATTGATTTAGTCGATTAACCTTAAAGAGCCCTTTTTTAAAGGATTCTTTTAAAACCTTAGATAATAATATGAAAGAACAGTGAGACGGAAGCTTTAACCCCGCTGATCAAATACCACCCTTATCATTAAAACATCCCTTAAATAAAAACAAATGCCTATTGTAAGACCGACTGAGAAAAACAGCATCCAATTATAACACCAATTATAAACCGTAAAATAAAAAAAACAATGAGAAAAGCTTATTTTTTGCCGCTAAGCAATATGTTATTGCTTGGCGGGATGCTACTTTTAACAGCCCAATCCTGTAAAAAGGATGCTGTTAATGACGGTAAACTGCAAAGTATAGGAAACTTTAAAAGTAACCTTGCGGCTGCAAGTACCGATAGTATTTTGATCGCCTATAAAAAAACTAACCACGAAATTTCTGCCGGCTTTTACAGGTCATACGGATCTCCTACTGGCGGCGGCGCTGATATATCAGGAATGGAGGCTTTGCCGGATAGCCTTGATGTTGCCATTGCTTTTGGATTTGGGAGCGGTTCTTCTGCTAATGAACAAACGCAAATGAAGAATATCGTGATCCCGGCTTTACATGCTAAAGGGACTAAAGTAATTGTTACCGGTAATCTGGATATCGCTTCTGGTGTTCCGCATACTACAGCAGGATACCAAACAACGGCGAAAACGATAATGGATAGCATTGTTAATAAATATGGTTTTGACGGTTTTGATATTGATGTTGAAAGTAACCCTACAGGAACTACCTTAACAGATATGACCGGGGTTTATACGGCGCTTTCAGCTTACCTGGGCCCAAAGTCAGGAACTACAAAGCTGCTTACCTTTGATACCAACCAGGGCGGGAGCAATAGTCTTTTCCGGAATGTTTACACCATGGTTAATTATGTATGGTTCCAGGCTTACGGCCAGGGAACATCTAATCTTCAATCTACCATAAACACTTTTACACCTTATATCAGTTCGACCCAATTTGTACCAGGGTTTTCATTTTATGAAGAAAATGGCTACCCAAGTAATTATTGGGATGATGTTACCTACCCTGAAAATGGTACGGGTAACGCATATAATATGGCAAGATGGGAGCCAGGCACCGGTAAAAAAGGTGGTGTATTTGGCTATGCTATTGACCGCGACGCCCCGCTTACTTCAATGCACGATAATACGAACCGGCCTGCAAATTACAGGGTAACTAATGACCTGATCAAAATTATGAACCCTGTTGGTGGCGGAACCGGAGGCGGCGGTGTAGTTTTTTATCAAAATGTGAGCGATGCAGGTACGGCAACAATAGCTATCCCAAAAGGCAATTATACCTTAACGCAGCTACAAAGCTATGGTTTTGTGAAAAACTGGGCATCTTCGGTTACCATCCCGGCAGGTTGGAAAGTAATTATGTATACATCCAGTAGCTTTACGGGTACTTCATGGACACTTACTGCCAGCAATTCAAACTTTACATTGCTTAGCCCCAGTGCTAATGATAAAGTAAACTCAATGAAAATTCAATAGACATTATTTTATCCCTTAGGTACTGGTTATATAACCAGTACCTAAGAATTTACTCAAATAAATTTTACAGGTACCAAATTAAACAACCTGCCTATGGATAAATAAAAAACAGCTTAACTAAATCAATAACCAATTTTTTAATAAACCAAAAACAATAAAAAATGAGAAAAAAAACTTTGTTTCTAAAAAAGGCTGCAGTAGCTGCAGTTTGTTTTATGCTGATATTTATTTCGGCTTGTAAAAAGGATGCTATGAAAGCGCCTGATACTTCAACAGCTCCGTCAACAGATAAGCTGAAGACTGATGCAATTGGCGTTAGCGGACCTAAAGCAGTTTGTTATGTTGAAGTAAATAATTATGATATCAGGGATGTAGGTAAATACAAATTATCAACCGGTCAGCAATTATTTGATATAGCTATAATTTTTGCAGCCAATATCAATTATAATACAACCACCCATACGGCTGTTCTTGCTTACAATACCCAAACCCAGGCGGTGCTTACCGGTCATACTACTTATATCCAGACGCTGCAGGCAAAGGGGATAAAAGTGTTATTGTCTATTTTAGGTAACCACCAGGGGGCGGGGATCTGTAATTTCCCAACCCAGGCGGCCGCAACTGCGTTTGCCCAATTATTAAGCAACGCGGTTACCACCTACGGACTTGACGGGATTGATTTTGACGACGAATATGCTGATTACGGAACTAATGGAACCGGTCAGCCAAATTCCAGCTCCTTTGTTTACCTGGTAACTGCACTTCGCACGTTAA
>JAQBOS010000044.1 GCA_028287925.1 Mucilaginibacter sp.
GCTGTTTTTATCTATAAAAAATCGCTTTAAAAAGCCGGCACCAAGGTCAGGCGGTAAGGGCATATCGCATACGCCCCAATCAGACAGATCCTTGCCTGCTATCCCCCGCTCTGAATTTTTAATGAAAGCAGGCTTGCTGGCAGGCGCCATTCCGCTGGCCGCCGTAAAGCTTAACATGAAAAGCGGCTTATATGATTACCATGTGATCCGGCGCAAGCTTTATCTTCCAAATTTGCCAAAAGCGTTTGACGGTATAAAGCTTGGGCAGATCTCGGATATCCATTCAGGTAGTCTTTTCAATAAAAAAGCGGTGCTGGGCGGAGTTGAAATGCTGATGCGCGAAAAAGCCGACTTTATATTTTTTACCGGCGACCTTGTGAACGCCATTACTAATGAGGTAAAGGACTATGTGGATATTTTTAGCAAGGTAAAAGCTCCGCTTGGCGTTTACTCATCGCTGGGTAACCATGATTATGGCGACTATGCCTGGTGGCCAAGTGCCGGAGCCAAGCGTAAAAATTTAGACGAGCTGATTGCCACCCATAAAACAATAGGCTGGGACCTGCTGATGAATGAGAACCGCCGCTTAAAAGTTGACGGCGAAGAAATAGGCATCCTTGGTATTGAAAACTGGGGCGAGCTAAGCCGCTTCCCCAAATATGGCCGAATGGATCTTGCCGTAAAAAACACAGATGATCTGCCTGTAAAATTGCTGCTTTCGCACGATCCCTCACACTGGCGCGCACAGGTGTTGCCACAATACCCGCAAATTGACGCCATGTTTTCAGGGCATACACATGGGATGCAAATGGGCGTCAGAACAGAACATTTTCAATGGAGCCCTATTGAGTATATTTACAACGAATGGGCTGGGCATTACCACCAGGGGCCACAGCAATTGTATGTAAATGTTGGTTATGGCTTTTTAGGTTTTGAGGGACGTGTTGGAATATTGCCGGAGATTACGATATTTGAATTAAAAACCGGTACAGATCCTACTTTGAAAACGCATAGCACTACCTAGCCCGGTAACTAACTATTGAAAATGAAGAAAACATTTTATTCTGTTTTTGATTTTCTGCTCTTCAGTAATATTTTCATGTCGCTATGTGCAGTTGCGCAAGGCTTGCTAACCTTTTATTTAATTGGTGCAAAAATAGTGTTCCCGGTAATCGGTTTATTGTTTACCTCAACGTTGGGTATTTATAATTTTAGCATATTAGCCACCAAAACCGGCGACCCGCTTAATTCGCCTTATTTACGGGTGCGCTGGTTCTTCTCTCACTACCGGCTGATGGTTACTTTAACCATTGTATCATTACTTTCATTGATCCCCTTATTTGTATTGCTGTCGATGGAATCAAGGATCCTCCTTATCTTCCTGGCGATCATCTCTTTTTTTTACAGTATTCCTTTATTCACCATCGGCGATCAAAAATTCGGACTAAGGCATATCCCCTGGTTAAAACAATTTATGATAGCGCTGGTATGGACAATGAGCATTGTGCTGTTGCCGGTATTGGAGGCGCAGCATTTTCATTTAACAACTATATCCCTGCGTGATACCACCATACTTATTGCTAAAAGGTTTTTGTTTATAGCTGCGCTTACAATTCCTTTTGATATCCGTGATTTATTTGATGACCGTAAGTCTGGCCTGAAAACAGTGCCAACCGTATTGGGCGAAAAAAATGCTTACTTGTTTTGCCAGGTGTTATTAGGCGGTTATGTTGTTTTATTACTCCTTTTTAAAAACCACGGCATCAATCACGATTTTTTGGCGTTAACAGCGTCTGTTGTATTAACAGGTTGGCTCATTTTCAAATCCAAATGGGAAAAGAACGAGTACTACTATTTTTTTTATATGGATGGTGTGCTGATATTGCAATACTTGTTGGTACTGGTATTTAGCTGGGGCTGGAGTTTGCTGTGAAATACTAGTCTTTGTCATTCTGAGCATAGCGAAGAATCTCATTCACGTGATATGAACGCAGGATAAGTTTGACGCAGACCTATCAATTTTATAAGATTCTTCGCTATGCTCAGAATGACAAAAGTTCTTTTTTAGTCGCCAACTTACTCCGCAACGGGCAATTCAATACTGCTGGCAAATTGTAAAGAGTGAAATACTTTTTGAATGGCTGTTTGGTAATCGCTTTCTTTTGCGTCAAAAATATTGGGTACATACTTTTGCGGGTTCCGGTCAATTATCGGGAACCAGGTGCTTTGTACCTGTACCATTATTTTATGCCCCTTCTTAAACACGTGGTCAGCCCCGTGCAGGTCAATGGTATACAATTCAACTTTATTGGGCGTAATAGCTTCAGGTTTTGAAAAACTCTTCCTGAACCTGCCGCGAAATACATCATCTGCTATCATTAATTGATACCCTGACATTTTAAGTTCCTTTTTATAATTTTCAGGATAAACATCTATCAGCTTTACCACCCAGTCAGCATCGCTGCCGGATGTTGCTGCATAAAGTTTTGCCGCAACGTTGCCTGTTATGGTAACATCTTGTGTAAGGGTATCAGTTTGCCAGCTTAAAACATCAGGTCGGCTATCAACAAAACGCTGATCATCGGTAAGCCAGGTATACCAGCGTGATCCGGGGCCATAGGTCTCTTCAATTGGCCGCGCACGATAAGGAACCGGTTTTGCAGGGTCAGATACATAGCTGTCAAATGGTTTTGTTTCGGTACCCGAAGGCTTATCGAACGAAAGCTTGCCATTACTGTGAAAATAAATATTTTTCACGGTTGCCTCCTTAGGGGGCCATGTTGAATAATTTTTCCATTTGTTTGAACCTGTCTGAAAGGATATAGCTTCTGCAAATTTGCCATCGCCTTTATCCTTTAAATACCAGGCAAACCATTTGGCCTGGATCTCTTTTCTGAAATAAGTAGCAGTTGGTTCATCAAACTTTATATTTCCCAGGCTCCGGCCTTCGCCACCGGCCCAGCCGCCATGCCTCCACGGGCCAAGCACAATAAAATTCCGATGGCTGGTATCCCTTTTCTCCAAAGCCTTATAAGCATCCTGCGGACCCACCATATCTTCCTGGTCCCACCAGCCGCTTACATGCTGGATAGCCAGCCGCGGATAATCAAGTCTTGACGGAAGCGCCTCCTCCTTCCAATAGGCATCATAATTCGGATGAGTAGTAAAGTCGTTCCAGCTTGGTAATTTACCATGAACATATTTTTTGTTCATGTTTGATAAAGGCCCCAGCTTTAAATACCAATCGTAAGTGTCATAATTGCCAAATTGGTAAAGCGAGTCTGTTTTTGAGATCTCTTCCATAAAAGCATATTCAAAGGCATAGCTTAAACGGAAGGCTCCGTTATGGTGTAAGTCATCATTCATAAACATGTCTGATGGCGTTGCCTGTTCCGAAACCGCCTTTAAAGCAGGGTGGGGGTCGCTGGCTGCAATAATGGTGGTCCACCCATCGTATGAGATGCCGTACATGCCCGCTTTGCCGTTGTTATCAGGTACATTCTTCAAAAGCCAGTCGATAGTATCATAAGTGTCGCTACTTTCATCAATAGCTTTTGGGTCTTTTTTATCGCGGCTAAACCGCATCATGGCATATTTTCCTTCCGACAGATACCGGCCCCTTATATCCTGGAAAACAAAGATGTAACCGTCGTCGGCCAGATCTTTAGTGTAGCTGCTTTTTTCAGGACTTTGATAACCGTTAGCCCCATAAGGTGTGCGTAAAATTAAAAATGGCAATTTTTCCGTTTGCCCTTTTGGCGAAAAGATCACAGTGTGCAGTTTAATGCCATCGTGCATGGTTATCATTACTTCCTGCCGGTTATATTTATCATCCGGTTTGGTTTGCTGGGCTGATAAATTAAAACCATTTAACAGTAAAATGGCTAAAAAGCTGATCCTTATAAAGAATACTTTCATATTTGTTGAGTAAAGGTTGTTTAAAGATAGTTATAAAGAGTGCTGTAAGGGCTGGAGAGGTTGTAAATGTTGTAATTTTATTAATTCAAAACTTTTATTCAGCATATTTTTTTACCCTTACAACCCTTACAACCCTTACAACCCTTACAACATTTGCAACATTTGCAACATTTGCAACAAATGCCCGCTAACTATAATAATTCAGCATGGTTTTATGACAGGCTTTCGCGCATGGTTTATGGGCGTGCCTTGATCAATGCACAGGTGTTCCTGTTGCAATATGTTCCGGTTGGTGTTGATGTTTTGATAGCGGGAGGGGGGACGGGCTGGGTTCTGGAGGAATTAGCTAAGATTCATCCATCCGGCTTGCAAATAACCTATGTGGAAATTGCTGCCGATATGATGGCTTTATCAAAAAAGAGAAATATTGGAACTA
>JAQBOS010000074.1 GCA_028287925.1 Mucilaginibacter sp.
AAATCAATCCAAACTACAAAAAACCTAAGGGTAAGCTCGCTTAAATTGGTTGAAGGATTTAATGTTTGCCATGATCTTTTTTGTATAGGATCAGGAAATCCTTTAATCCTGGTTTAAAACAAAAAACCCGGCCTAAACCGGGTTTCAATATTTTAAACTAGTATGACTATACTCCCAATAACAATCTCGCAGGGTCTTCCAGCAACTGTTTTACCCTTACCAGGAAGCTTACCGATTCGCGGCCATCGATGATACGGTGATCATATGATAGCGCCAAATACATCATCGGGCGGATCACTACTTGTCCGTTTACAGCAACAGGGCGCTCAATAATGTTGTGCATCCCCAATATGGCCGATTGCGGTGAATTCAAGATCGGGGTTGACATCATAGAACCAAATACACCACCATTGGTAATGGTAAATGTACCACCTGTCATTTCTTCAAGAGTCAGCTTGTTTTCGCGGGCCTTAACAGCCAGGGCAGCTACAGCCTTTTCAATTTCGGCAAGGCTCATGCTTTCTGCGTTACGAATCACCGGAACTACCAAACCTTTAGGAGCTGATACAGCGATTGAAATATCAGCAAAATTGCTGTAAACCACTTCTTCGCCTTCAATACGGGCGCCTACCGCAGGCCAATCTTTCAATGCCTCGCAAACAGCTTTGGTAAAGAACGACATAAAGCCTAAGCCTACGCCGTGTTTTTCTTTAAATTTATCTTTGTATTTGCTGCGGATCTCCATTATCGGCGACATATCAACCTCGTTAAAGGTGGTCAGCATCGCGGTTTCATTTTTAACGGCTACCAAACGTTTGGCAACTGTTTTACGTAATGACGACATCTTTTCGCGACGGTCTGATCTCGCGCCAGCAGCGATGGGTTCAGCTTTTGGAGCAGCAACAGCAGGTTTAGCAATTGCAGGCGCCGAGCCTTGCATGTCTCTCGGAGCTTGTGGATTTTCTGAAACCTTCTCGGCTAACAGGGCATCTTCTTTTGTTATTCTGCCTGCCACACCGGTCCCGCTCACTGAACCAGCATTAACACCTTTTTCAGCAAGGATCTTTGCAGCAGCGGGCGATGGTGTGCCTGATGCATAAGTTGTTGTTTTACCATTAGTTGCCTGAACAGCTGCAGCAGGAGACGCCTCTGCCTGCTTTTCAGCAGGAACTGATGCACCCACGCCTTCAATGGTACAAACAACTGCGCCTATAGGCAATACATCGCCTTCTTTGGCTATTATTTTTAATACGCCCGCTTTTTCAGCAGTTAGTTCAAAAGTAGCTTTATCTGATTCCAGCTCGGCAATGGCTTCATCCATGGCAACCGCATCGCCATCTTTCTTTATCCAGCGCGAAAGGGTTACTTCGGTAATTGATTCACCAACGGTTGGTACTTTAACTTGTAATGAGCCACCTGATGCAGGCGCAGGCGTCGCTGCTACCGGAGTAGCTTCAACAGGTGCCGGAGCAGGAGCATTAGCAACAACTTCCGGCTGTGGTTGCGCAGCCGGTGCACTTTCCTGCGCAACGGCGCCACCTTCTTCAATAGTGGCAACAACAGCGCCAATAGGTAAAGTATCACCCTCTTTGGCTACAGTTTTTAAAATACCGGCTTTTTCAGCAGTAAGCTCAAAAGTGGCTTTGTCTGATTCTAATTCGGCAATTACCTCGTCCATCTTTACAGCATCACCATCTTTTTTAAGCCAGCTTGATAAAGTTACTTCGGTAATTGATTCGCCAACCGGCGGAACTTTGATAGTTAAACTCATTTTTTCAATTTGAAAATTTGTTGATTTGAAAATTTGAAAATGCCGCCTGATGATTATTTATCTTCAAATCAACACATTTTCAAATTTTCAAATTAATATTTTGTTGACTTTGAAAATTCGAATACGTCGCCTGAAGATTATTTATCTTCAAATCAGCACATCTCCAAATTATCAAATTAATATTTTGTTGATTTGAAAATTTGAAAATGCCGTCTGATGATTATTTATCTTCAAATCAGCACATCTCCAAATTATCAAATTAATATTTTATCGATTTGAAAATTTGAATACGTCGCTCGAAGATTGCTCATCTTCAAATTGACACATCATCAAATTTTCAAATTAAATTAATCCGCCCCAACATTTGCCATTTTTTCGGCAGTTTCCTTTACAGCGGCTTTTACCTGCTTTCCGGCAGGTGCTTCAAACGCTTTTGAAACAATGTGTAATTGCTGTGCAGCATGTTGTTTAGCAAAGCCAGTAGCGGTACTGCTGCCTTCATGCCTTGAAATTACATTCAGGTTTATTACTTTATCGTTATGGAACTTGCGGCAAATGTATGGCCATGCGCCCATGTTCTCAGGCTCTTCCTGTACCCATATAAATTCAGTTGCCTTATTATATTTACCTTTTATCTTAAGGATCTGCACAACAGGCGTTGGATATAATTGCTCAATCCGAACAATAGCTACGTCCTTACGCTTATCGGCCAGTTGTTTTTCAAGCAAATCGTAATAGATCTTTCCTGAACAAAGTAATACGCGTTTTACCTTTTTAGCGTCCACATAGGTATCATCTATCAACTCGTGGAACTTACCATTGGTAAACTCTTCCAGCTTTGATACGCACTTAGGGCTGCGCAATAAACTCTTTGGGGTAAATATGATCAGCGGCTTACGGAATTCCCTCAGCATTTGCCTTCTAAGGATATGGAAAAAGTTTGCAGGTGTTGTACAATTGGCCACCTGGATATTGCTATCGGCACAAAGCTCCATAAAACGCTCAATCCGAGCAGATGAATGCTCAGGGCCCTGGCCTTCATAGCCATGCGGCAGCAGCATTACCAGGCCGTTGCCACGCTGCCATTTTGTTTCGGCACTGGCAATATATTGGTCAACAATAATTTGCGCCCCGTTAAAAAAGTCGCCAAACTGTGCTTCCCATATAGTTAAGGCATTTGGGTTGGCTAAAGCGTAGCCGTACTCAAAACCTAAAACACCATATTCAGATAATAACGAGTTAAATATGCTGAATTTTGCTTCTGTTTGAATGGTATCCAACGGTGTATATTCATCTTCCGACTCTGCCAGTGTTAAAACCGCATGCCTGTGTGAGAAAGTACCGCGTTTAACATCCTCGCCGCTTAACCTAACCGGGTGGCCATCTTTTAATAAGGTGCCATAAGCCAATAATTCGCCCATTGCCCAGTCAAAAACATGGGTACTGGTTACCATTTTATTACGCTCTTCAAAAAGCTTTTCAATTTTTTTGAAAAACGCCTTATCTTTTGGCAAAATGGTTAATTTTTCACCAATCTCTAATAACTCCTTTTCAGGAACAGATGTTTCAATAAGAGTAAAAGATTCTTTTGGGGTTGCCAGGTGCAGACCATGCCAGGCGCCTTCAAACATTTGTATTGTTTCGGTAAACCGGTCTTCCGCTTTTGATTCATCAAGCTTGGTTTGCAGTTCGGCGCGGAATTTCTTTTCCATTTCCAAAGCAAGGTTGGCATCTATGCTACCTTCAGCCTGTAACTTTTGTTTATAGATCTCAAGCGGGTTTGGATGTGCTTCAATTGCTTTGTATAATAATGGCTGGGTGAATTTTGGCTCATCAGCCTCATTATGACCATACCTGCGATAGCATAAAATATCAATGAACACATCTTCGTGAAATACCTGTCGGTACTCCATTGCAAGATTTACCACATATGCCAAAGCTTCAACATCATCGCCATTAACATGAAAAACCGGCGATAAAACTGTTTTAGCCACATCAGTACAATAAGTACTTGAGCGGGCATCTTTAAAATTGGTGGTAAAACCAATCTGGTTATTTATAACTACGTGGATGGTTCCACCGGTGCGGTAGCCGTCCAGTTTTTCCATTTGTAAAACCTCATAAACTATACCCTGGCCGGCTACTGAAGCATCACCATGGATTAGTATAGGTGCTATTTTTGTGTCATCGCCATTGTATTTAAAGTCGATTTTTGAGCGGGTTAAGCCTTCAACAACGGGATCAACCGCTTCTAGGTGTGATGGATTGGGACAAAGGCTCAAGTGTACCTTTTTACCGCCTTTAGTAACCACATCTGTTGAATAACCCAGGTGATATTTAACATCACCGCCGAATGGGGTATCCTCGTCGAAATTTTTACCTTCAAACTCTAAAAAAACCTCTTTGTAAGGTTTTTCCATAATATTGGTAAGCACATTAAGCCTTCCGCGATGCGCCATACCTATAATAAACTCCTGGATGCCAAGCTCTGATCCATTTTGAATAACTGAATCTAATGCGGGGATCAACGCCTCAGCGCCCTCAAGCGAAAATCGTTTTTGCCCTAAGAATTTGGTGCCAAGGAAATTTTCAAAAACAACCGCTTCGTTCAGCTTATCAAGCATCAGTTTCTTTTCATCAACTGTGAACGATGGCGTGTTGCGCTTGCTCTCCATCCGGTCTTCAAACCATTTAAGCTTTATAGGGTTACGGATATACCTGTATTCGGCACCTATCGACTGGCAATAGGTTTCCTCCAGCAGCTGGCGGATATCCCGTAGTTTGGCTGCGCCTAAACCAACCTCAACACCTGAACTAAAAACGGTATCCAGGTCGGCCTCACTTAAGCCGAATGTTTCCAGTTCTTTGCCGGGAAAATACTTGCGCCTTTCACGTACAGGGTTAGTTTTTGTAAATAAATGGCCGCGTGTGCGATAACCATCTATCATGTTTAGCACATTAATTTCTTTCAGAAAATGTTCCGGGGTTTCGGTATTTACAGCAGCAAGTGCCGATGCGTCTTTTCCGAAATCAAATCCTTCAAAAAATTTTTGCCATCCAAAATCAACAGATTCAGGGTCTTGTTTGTATGCTTCGTAAAGGGAATTAATGTATGCAGCGTTCCCGCTGTTTATATAATTGAGGCGATCCATGAGAAACCAATCTTTAAAACGGTACAAAAGTAAGCATATCGGTTTACAAACTTTATAATTTATTTATAAATCTTAGTCACTTATTAACATTAAACGATATTATTTAAAAATGAAGATAGGGAGCGGGAAATTTATTTGTGCAACAGTTTATACAGAAAATCGCGCACGTAAGAGATCCCTTCAAAAAGAATGGCAAGTGCACCAATAATAAGCGTAAATTGTTCGAAGGGATTCATAATAACTATATGACGCAAAGTTGTGACAATTATTACAGCTAAGCCAACTTATTTTACAGCATAAGCCTGGTAGTCATCGCCTTTCAGCGCAGGCAGCCAGGTATCTATATAATCACTTTTCGCAGTTTGTTCGGTTATTTGCAGGGCGGCTATAGTGTAGCGGCTTTCGCGGGCATCATTAACACCTGCTATAAATGCCCAGTTACCCCAGTTACTTGCCGGCGAATAATCAATCAGTTTTTCCTCAAAATAGGCAGCGCCCTTCTTCCAGTCAACGTTAAGCTCCTTTACTAAAAACCCGGCGGCAATTTGCCTGCTGTAATTGCTGATATAGCCTGTAGCATTCAACTCGTGCATAATGGCATCAACAAGCGGTATACCCGTTTCGCCATGCTCCCAACTTTCAAAAAGTGTGTTCCCGCTAATTGCATCTTCAGTTACATCATCAGGCTGATCTTTTACCGCAATAAATTTTTGGCCATGCTTTTTAAACATAAACCTGAAATAATCCCTCCATAACAGATCAAGCAGCATGCCAGGGTAATGCATATTATTTAATTGCTGCTGCTTTATAATTTCCCAGTAAACCTGCCGTAACGAGATACAGCCTAAAGCAACCCATGGTGACAACTTTGATAAATTAATGACGTTGTTTTTTTTACCGATGATTGTATGACTGTTGTTTATAAAAAACTTTTCCAGCTGGTTTAATGCTTCATCTTCGCCGCCTGTAAAGCGATCAGTTGCGCGCGGATCATCAACGGGTTCATCCAAACCCAGCATTTGCAGCGTAGGCATTTCCCCGGCATCTGCAATTGCGGGGATTGTAATACTTTCGGGTGTTGCTATACACTGGCGCACATTACTATCCCGTTCCACCTTTTTCTTAAAAACGGCAAAGCTATCCGGGATATCCTTTATTGGGAAAGGCAAATCCTCTTTGTGATATAATGTATGGCCTATAAAATGCTTTAAATTCAGTTTAATTTTCCATAAGGCGGTCTCAACCTGTTCAGATATTTCGGTTTCTTCGTGGGCAACCTCCCTGTGGTGGTATACCTCGTTTACCTGGTATTCTTCAGCAAGTTGCGGCAGTATTTCGGCCGGGTTACCCATGCGGATAAC
>JAQBOS010000115.1 GCA_028287925.1 Mucilaginibacter sp.
CATCGGCCGGGCTGGTCAGATAAGTATAACCTACATTCACCTTAGCGTTCACCAGGTCTGCCTGGGCTGAAGCAAGTGAGGCTTTTTTCGATTGTAGGATATATTCATCAGATTTTAGTTCGTAATCACTGATGATCTTCTTATCTACCAGTGGCCTTACTTTCTCTACATTCATTTCAGCCGTATTTACGTCTGCTTCTGCTATTTTAACAGAAGCGATAGCACTTCGTACAGCCGCATCATACTGGGGATTTCTTAGCTGAAACATTGGCTGTCCCTTATGTACAACAGCGCCTTCTTCAACGAAGATCTTTTCTATAAAGCCATCCACTTTGGGCCGGATATCTATATCCTGCTCACCCTGGATAGTTGCGGGATAGCTATAATACATAGTAGCCGGTCCGGAGTAAACAATTGCCGTTTTATAAGGCGCGGGCCCGGTTGGACCTCCGGGACCAGGGCCTCCTTTTTTTCCGCCACTATGGCAGGCTGTAAATAATAAGGTTGTAGTGAATAGCAGCACAAAGGCTATATTTTGTTTATGGGATGTTTTATTTTTCATAATCATTAGTATATGTTGCATTTATGTATTAGAATATTGTTTTACATTATTATTTTGTTTAATAAAGGTCAAAAAAAAATGCTGTTTTCAAGCATCTAAAAAAAGTAATTGCATTATGATACCCTTGCGTTCCGCAATCAATTTTTGATATTCCTCTTCATTAATTGAAAAAGCATTTTTAATAATATCTCTGCCCAAAAATGGGAAGGAACATAGTGACATTAAGGTAATAATAAAATTGTGGGAGGTAATAGGTTTCATGCGACCTTCAGCAACTTCGTTCTTAATATCAATTTCCAATTGCTTTATTTTCTCTTTCTCATTATCGGGCTTCAACATATGTAATTGAATTTTTGGATTGGTATTAAACTCTGTTACAATGAACATTTCCAGGTAGGGATGCTTTAAAGACTTTTCAATAAAAACTTCGATGAATTTTTCAATTCTCTCTCTAAAAGATAATGCCTCTTCAAAAACAGAATGCAGCTTGCTACGCATTTCTGTATTTGCTTCGATAAAAACTGTGTCAAACAGCTTTTGCCTGCTGCGAAAATAATAATGGATAGAAGCACGATTTATTCCTGCTGCATCCGCTATTTCCTGTGTAGTAGCATGTAGACGGCCTTCAGAAAAAAATACTTTTTTAGCGGTATCCTTTATTAATTGCTCCGTATCTGTAGCTAAAATTTCCATTTTTGAATAATTAACAAATTTTGATACAAAAATGTTTAACATTTTTGTTTAACACAAATTTATTTGTTTAACAATTGTAAAAAATGCGGCATTAAATAAATTAATGCAATTAGCATTTGTTGAAATTAAAAGCGTAATAAATTTATAAATTTGGATACACTATCCACAAACAAATATTATCCATGTTAAGATCAATTACGCTCGCCGCCATTTTTTGCCTGGCATTAGTACAGGCCAATGCGCAAACGCTAACCATGCCACCCGAAATAAAGCAGGCCTTTGACAAAGGTACCCGCTCGGCAAATGGCAAGCCCGGTAAAAAATACTGGCAAAATCATGGCCGTTACAACATTTCGGTAAGTATGATGCCGCCGAATAAAACCATTACCGGCGTTGAAGACATTACCTACATTAATAACAGCCCGGATGCATTGAGTAGCCTTAATATGAAGCTGATTGTAAACGTTCACCGCGGGCGGACCCCAACTGCTGCCAATGCTCCTCAAGGTATAACGGTTGATGAAATAACTATAAACGGCGCCAAAGCCGATTGGGATAATGAAAAAGCAATAACCACTAACCAAATGGTTGACCTGAAATCGCCGCTGCAACCGCACGATTCATTAAAGATGAACATCAAGTGGCATTATCAATTGTCTATCGGGCGCGGGCGCGATGGGGCAATTGATTCTACCAGCTATTTCCTTGCTTATTTTTATCCAAGGGTATCAGTTTATGACGATTATAAAGGCTGGGACCTGCAGCCGCACACCGGCGGGCTTGAGTTTTATAATGATTTTAACGACTATAAGCTGAGCGTAACCGTACCTAAAAACTTTATTGTATGGGCAACTGGTACACTGCAAAATCCAAACGAGGTTTTACATCCCGAATTTGCTAAACGCCTGCAAACATCCATGACCAGCGACTCAACCATCCACATTGCAACCGCGCAGGACCTGGCTAATAAAAACATTACGGCACAAAATGCAACGAACACCTGGAAATGGAACTCAACCCATATTACAGATGTGGCTTTAGGCGTAAGTGACCATTACGACTGGGACGCTGCAAGTGTTATTGTTGATGACAAAGCACAACGCCGCACAAGCGTACAGGCGGCATTCCCAGATAGCTCGAATGATTTTCATCAATATGTGAAATTTGCGCATAACTCTTTAGACTGGTTCTCGCATAACCTGCCGGGCGTTCCGTACCCGTTCCCCAAAACAACATCGTTCCAGGGCTATGCTGATATGGAATACCCGATGATGGTAAATGACAGCCATACTAAAGACCTGACCTTTGCGCAATTAGTGCAGGACCACGAGATAGCGCATACCTATTTTCCATTCTATATGGGCACCAACGAAAGCCGCTACGCGTTTATGGACGAAGGCTGGGCAACAACCTTTGAACTATTAATAGGCACTGCCGAAAAAGGCAAAAAGGTGGCTGACGAATTTTATAAACAGTTCCGCGTTAACAGGTGGACACATGGTCCGCATGAAAAGGAAATGCCCATAATCACGCCCTCGCCTGATGTAACCTTCGGTGGGGGGAATAATGCCTATGGCAAACCATCATTAAGCTATCTGGCTTTGAAAGATCTGCTGGGCGATGAGCTGTTTAAAAAAGCGCTGCATACCTACATGAATAACTGGAACGGCAAGCATCCTATCCCATGGGATTATTTTAACTCCATGAAAGCCGGGTCGGGCAAAAACCTGGACTGGTTCTTTTATAACTGGTTCTATACTCCTTATTACATCGATTTGAGCCTGGAGAAAGCAGAAAAGGCTGATGGTGGTTATACTTTAGCTATAAAAAACATCGGTGGCTTTGCTGTTCCGTTTGATGCAGTTGTAACTTATGCCGACGGCACAACTGAGAGCATCCACCAAACCCCGATTGTTTGGGAAAAAGATCAGAAAGCTATTTCGGTAAAGATCAAAACCACAAAAGACATAAAATCAATAACGCTTGACGGTGGCATCTTTGTAGATGCTGATATGAAGAATAATACCTGGACGGCGAATTAAATATCACACCGGATAAATGAAGTTAAGAAAGCCTTTAAATGAAAGTTTAAAGGCTTTCTTTTTCTATAAATGGCTATCTTTATTTCATACCGGTCCTGGTCATTTCAATAACACCAATTATATATTTTATGAACTTTAAAATCAACCACATCCAGCATATAGGAATCCCTGTAACTGATTTAAACAGATCGGAAATGTTTTACAAGAAACTGGGATTTGAAAATGTAATGGCATCCGGGTTTGATCATAATGGCGGCAGGGGTAAAATGGCCATGATGCAAAAAGGAGAAATGATAGTTGAAATTTACCAATTTCCGGATCCGGCGCTTGATGAAATACGAAACCGGGCAGACGGTCACGTAGATCATGTAGCTTTTGATGTAGATGATATTGATTTAGCGTTTAGCGAATTGAAAAACGCCTCATTTCGCATCGTTGAAGATGCGCCGGTTTTTCTCCCCTTTTGGAAAAACGGGTGTAAATACTTTAACATTTTAGGTCCTGATGGCGAGCGGCTGGAGTTTAACCAGATCTTATAAAGAGCATGTTGCTTAAAGAGCGATTTTTTATTCAGGGCCTATTTATTTCCTATCGGTCAGGTCAAAAGCAACCCAATGCAATTTTAAGGAGTATCATTATTAGCTAAAATACAAAGCGCCAACCCTTAAATGAAAAAACTTTTTTCGTCAATTTTCTCCTGGCAATGCCTTGCCGCCCTGCTGGCTTTATTGATGGTTACTACTCCGTTTGCCATCTACAACCAATTGGTGGATAAAGGCCCAAGCTGGTTGGGGCTTGATGTTTCCTGGAAAATGACATTGAACTATGCATTTATAAAACACTGGACATGGGGAAAGGATCTTGTATACACTTACGGACCGCTGGCCAGTCTTTCTACACGAACCGGCTGGGGGATCTCAAGATGGGCTTTTATGTTGTTCGATGCGTTCTTAGTTGTTAATTTCTATTTTGTTTTTGCCGATTTTATAAAAAACAATACAAATAAGCTCCTGGCGATGGCCATACTTATTTGTACGCTGCTTGTTGTTAACCCTTGCTTTGGTTCAGATACATCGTGGGTTTTGCTGTTTTTCGTTATTTACTGGATGATGAAAACCTTTTATGATCAGCGGCCATTTTTCCTGGCCATGTTAATAGTATTAACAGTGTTGGCCTTTTATATTAAAATGAATACGGGGCTTATTGCCATGGTGTTTTTGGGCGGTCATTTTATAAACTTGTTCGTTTGCAAAAAAATAACACTGGTAAAACTGCTGATCTGCTGTGTTTCCTTTATGGTGCTCCTTATTGCTTCGGCTGTGCTGCTGAATGTTTCTATTATCAATTACATATCTGGCTCGTTAGAAATAATAAAAGGCTATAACGATGTTATGTACCTTGATGAAGAACACTTCCATATAGAACATAACCTGTATATACTTTTCTTCGCCCTGCTGCTGTGGTTTTTCTATAAACTATATTGGCAGATAAAGGAGAAAAAGCATAGCCTTATCATATACACAATTGCATGTATCCTATTTATCTTCTTATTGCAGAAGCAAGCCACATTAAGGAATGATGTACAACATCTGTATGAATACTTTTCTTTTGCGCCTCTTATATTATTGTGCGGATTTACAACTGTTGAAAAGCAAAAACCGCACTTAAAATATTTACTGGTTATTATCCTATTTGCGCTTGCCTTCGTTTCCACAAACCGGTCAATTGCTTTTTCGCTCGGCAGGCGGCTTTCGGGACCGGTAACCTATATAAAGCAGTTTAGGGAATATAATTCCAACGCTTACATCAACCAACCCGATAAACGGTATATCCCACAGCGTGTGCTGAATAATATCGGTAATAAAACAGTTGATGTTTTTCCATGGGATGGCGAATATGCGATGGAAAACAAGCTTAATTATAGACCAAGGCCTGTCTTCCAGTCTTATTCGGTGTATACAGCGGCGCTGGAAAAAATTAACTACGACTATTACGTAAAACAGGCGCCGGATATGCTGATTTATAATTACGATGCTATTGATAACCGCTATCCGTTTAACGACGAAGGCCTGGTTAATCTTTTTATCCTGAATAACTACACCCTTATCGATTCATTTACATCAAATGAAAGACTGCGGATGGTGTTGCAGCGGAAAAATAAGACAAATCCGTTGCAATTTACGCCGTTGAAAAAGCAGGAATTCTCCTTAAAAGAGCCCATCGCCATCAATCAGGCCAATTTCATAAAGCTGGAGATCCAATATAACCTTGCCGGCAGAATAAAAGCTTTTTTCGGCAGCCCGCCGCATGTACAGATCAGCTATATGCGCGAAGATGGCCAATGGTTTACCTACAAAACATCGGTGGAGCTCTTAAAATCAGGATTGTTTGTTAAGAATTTGGTTGCTGATGATAGCGACTATCTCTGCCTGCTAACTGATGGCCAT
>JAQBOS010000186.1 GCA_028287925.1 Mucilaginibacter sp.
AAATATTCTTGTATTAAATTATCATATTATTTTAGCAATAAATTCGACTTTGTTACGCTTTATTACAGAATATTCGGTTTAATCGTTATAACGACATTTATAACAATATAAATTTGGACAGGAGCAAATTATTAATGATTTGATTTCATGAAAAATCGAATCAGACAATTTGTAAATCTGATTATTTACTAAATGCCATGTTCTGCTTGATCCTTTAGATGTCTTACCAGGCAAAACATAAAAAAGCCCTGTAAAATTTGTTTACAGGGCTTTTTAATTTCTTGCGGAGAGCTAGGGATTCGAACCCCAGGAACCTTTCACAGTTCAACAGTTTTCAAGACTGCCGCAATCGACCACTCTGCCAGCTCTCCGGGGTCAAAAGTACAAAACCGGGGCGAATTGGCAAATTTGATGTGAAGTTTTTTTATTTAGTTATAAGTTGCTGATTTGTTGAGCCTTGAGCGCTATTTTTGAGCTGATTTATATGCTTGGCCGAAACTTTATCTTGTTAACACCTGTTAAAAACTGCTTAAAAAAGCTGTTGCAACGCATTAAATTTCTTATTCGGACGGCTTTTGACGAAAGCTGTTGAACATGGGTTTCACCACTTTTATGTTCCGCTTGGAGTATTCTATACTTGCATTCAGCTCAAAACCTATCAGCAGCACCAGCGAGTTTAAGTAAAGCCACAGCATTAATATAATAAGGCCGCCTAATGAACCGTATACCTTGTTGTATGATGAGAAGTGGTTAATGTAATAAGTAAAGCCCAGCGAGGTTAAAACGGCCAGGATGGTTGCCATTATGGAGCCTGTGCTTAAAAATTTCCATTTCTGTTTATTGGCAGGCCCGTAACGGTACAATAAGGATATAGAAACAAAAAATATGGCTATTATAATTATCCAGCGCGAAAGGGTTAGCAAGTAAATCCAAAAATGACTTTTCTCCTGTACATGCGATTTTAAAAGGCTTATCAGGGCTTCGCCTGCGGTCATTAAAGTAATGGCAATTAAAAGGGCCACGCTTATTACTACGGTAAGCGCCAGCGCTATGCTTCGTCGTTTTAACCACGTCCGTTTTTCAATAATAAGTGACGAGCGGTTAAACGCCTGCATTAAATTGCTGATACCGTTAGTTGCAAAATACAAGGCGGATACAAATCCCAACAATAAGAACCTCCCGTTATGGATCCGTACAATGTCTTCAATAGTTGCCTGGAAAGCCATATAGGCGTTGTATGGCAAAAGGGTTGAAAGCAGGGAAAGCAATTGCCCCTGGAAGTTTTTTATAGGGATATAGGGGATAAGTGTAAACAAAAAGATAGTGGCCGGGAAAAATGCCAGCATAAAGTTAAATGCCAGAGCCGATGCCTTGTTTAATAATGTACGCTGCTGGATCTCGTGCGAAAAAAAGGAGGCCACATTATATAGGGGCAAAGGATCAAAGCCCGGCAGTATGTATGACTTTGACCACCTGATAAATCTTTGGTAAAACTTAAACCGGAGTAAAAGACGATGTGTCCACTTCATTTAAATCAAACTTACTCAAAAAACGGCTTTAATTTATCACGAAATTCCTGCGGGGCAAGGCAGGGGCGGTTGGTTTTCATATTGATAAATACCAACAGGGTTTCGCCTGTATTTATTAGTTCCTGCTTTTCGTTATAAAGCTCATATTTAAAATGGATCTTTATTCGTGGCATCTCATTCATAATAACCTTTATAGTTATTTCTTCATCGTACAACGCCGGTTTCAGGTATTTGCAGCTCAACTCTAAAACAGGCATCATAATGCCTGATTGTTCCATGCCGCTATAGGTTAGGCCAAGGCTGCGTAACATCTCTACACGGCCCACCTCATAAAACTCGGCATAGTTGCCATAGTACATATAACCCATCTGGTCGGTCTCACCATACCGTACCCTTAATTTGGTAGCATGCTCAAACATTATTTTTTGATGTTTCTGTCATTGAGCGCCTGCTGAAATTTATGTGCATTCACCAAATGATCTGCCATGTTGGTAGCAAAGGCATGATAGCCCGAAAAATCGGCTTTGGCACACATATAAATATAGTCGTTTTTCTGGTAATCAAGCACAGCATTTACCGCGTTAACCGATGGCATCATGATTGGGCCCGGGGGCAAACCTGTATGCATGTATGTGTTATAAGGCGAGTTTATTGACAGATACCTGGTAAGCACCCTTTTTATAGTGAAATCATTTTGCGCAAAAATAACGGTAGGGTCGGCCTCCAGCTTCATGCCTTTTTTGAGGCGGTTTAAATACAGGCCTGCTACCGCTGGCATTTCATCGTCATGTAAAGCCTCGGCATCAACAATAGATGCTAAAACAGAAACTTCGATAGGCGTAAGGTTAATGGCAGCCGCCTTTTGTTTGCGCTCCGGGGTCCAGAATTTTTCATAATTGGCATACATCCGCTTAAAAAACTTTTCGGGCGTTGTATTCCAGTATAGCTGGTAGCTGTTTGGCAAAAACATGGTATATACGTTATCGGGAGTAAAGCCATATTGCTGCACGTAGCTAGCAGAATCCAATAAACGGATAATTGAAGTGGAGTCCGGTTCTATCTTTTTAGCTACAAAGCCGGCAAACTCTTCCTTCAGCCTTAGGTTGTGAAAGTTAAGGGTAACCGGCTCCTGCGTGCCTGATGCCAGCATGTTTATCAGCCTGCGGTTGCTCATGCCATTGTGCAGGTGATAGCGGCCCGGTTTAACGCGGCTCACATAGTTCATGTTTTCGGCAGCTTTATAAAAGCTGGCGGTATCCTTAACCATTCCCTGTTCCTGTATGGTTTTATAAACGGCATTAAAATCCGAACCGGTATGGATGTAAAGATATTCCTGCTTGTCGGTTACATTGGGACTAAAATATTTCAGGTAATAGTTTAGTCCGGTAAACCCAAGTGCTATAATAAGTATGATCACCATAGCTACAATAAACTTTCTAAAGGTTCCGCCTGATGATGCTTTTTTTGCTGTCATTTGTAAAATGTTTTATTGTTTTAATTTTTGCATTGCTATTAAGCCACCGGTTAAGTTACGTACTTGCCGGTAGCCATGCTCAGTTAATATTGCTGCTGCAGTTTGGCTTCTCAAACCTACTTTACAAATAACAATAATTTCATCTGTTTTGTTATATCCTAATTGGTTTATGTTATTGTTTAACGTTGATAAAGGCATATTTGTACCTCCGATGTTATAAGTATGATATTCTATACTTTCTCTAACATCAAGCAAATTTAAACTTTCGCCATTTTGGATCCTGGTAAGTAATTCCTTGCTATTGATTGGGGACATCAGCTTTTTTACCTTGTGAAACGGTAAGGTTAATCCGGGTACCGTTGCTTGTTTTTGTCAACGAGTCGGTTTTCATGGGCGATTGTGCTGTAACCACCAAACTTGTTGAATCGGTTATAGCGCCCTGGTAAGTTATGGTGCCGATAGTTAAACCGCCATTTTTTATCACAAATTTGGCCTCATCAAAGTCTTTATTTATCAGGTCGGGGATCTCCACCTCACTCGCACCTTCCCCATTACCCAATACCAGGTCAATCCTTGAACCTTTCGGGATCTTGCTGCCTGCTTTTATAGGTTGCCCGCCAAAGCGCATTTCAAGGATCCTGTCGCGGGCTATGTCTGATTTGTAGGTGGTATCACCAACTTTTAAGCCATAATTTGCCAGCGTTGCCACTGCTTCACGGTAAGTATAGGGTTCCAGATCAGGCATGGAAACGTTAGGGGCGAGGCGGGTAACTACGGTTAGGTAGATCGTCCTGTTTTCTTTAACGTTGGTGCCCGGATCAGGGTCTTGCTCAATAACCGAGCCTGGCGGCTGGTCAAGCACATAAACCGAATCTATTTTGTATTCAAAACCCTGCTCTTTTAGCAGTTCCATAGCTTTTTCGGCCTGCATGCCCTTGAGCTGCGGTACCGGAATACCGGTACCATGCCGGGTATAAAAGCTTAAGCTAAAGAACGCGATCATAACAATAACAACCACTGTGCCTACAGCCAGCAGCAAGTTAGTACGGAATTGTATGGTTTTTAAATAAGCCCAAAATTTACGCATCTGTTTGTATAGGGATGATTATAGTCAATTTGGAATCAAACATAAGGATTTTTTTATTTCGGATTTCGGATTTTCGATTTCGGATTTGTTTTTTCGCCCTTGTTGGTGTTGTCACCAACAAGATGGATGAAGCCGGAGGGTATCTTATAGCAGATGTGTCAACGGCTATGTGCACATCACAAGCATCATGGGTTGTTGGTGACAACACCAACAACGGCAGGAATGGCTATAATATTTATATTTACAAATCAAACTTATTCCCCATCAACCACCAACACTATCTTCCCATTAACCCCACCTGCCGACAATAGATCCTGTGCCTCTGCGGCATCTTCCAGTTTCAATGTTCTGGCAATCTTTATTTTAATTTTACCTTCTTCCACCAATTTTGCGCCAAACTCTAATTTTTTATAGGATGCTTCCGACGAGATAAATTGAGCGGTGATGCCATACTGTTGTGCCAGCTCCTGCGAAGGCGGCATAACCGCGCTCAATAATTTGCCGCCCTTTTTAACTACTGTGAAGGATTTGGCCTGTGTTTCGCCGCCGACAAGATCAATTACCAGGTCGGCATCCTTTACCAGTTTAGTAAAATCCTGTTTTTTATGGTCGATCACTTCATCTGCGCCAAAAGATCTAATAAGATCAAGACCCTCGCCCGAAGCGGTGCCGATAACATAAGCGCCCAATGCCTTTGCCATTTGAACCATTATTCCGCCAACTCCGCCTGCTGCACCGTGGATCAATATGCGCTGGCCATTCTTTAGCTCACCGCCTTGTACAAGGAAAGTATAAGAGGTAACTATCGGAATAGACAGGGCCGCTGCTTCGGGTAAGCTTACGTTTTTGGGGATCAATGCAGCCTGCTCTTCTTTAACCACAACATATTCCGCATAGGTACCGCCAAATGTGGTGGCAAATACTTTGTCGCCCACTTTTAAACGGGAAACGCCGCTGCCAACAGCTTCTATAGTACCTGCGGCGTCAGAACCTGGTATCCAGGGTAAATTCAAGGGGATCATTTTTTGCATCGACCCGGAGCGAACCTTCATATCAAAGGGGTTTACAGTAGTAGCAGCCACTTTAATTAAAATTTCATTTTCCCCGGCCTGCGGTTTGTCAGCTTGCTTTAGTTGAAGTACGCCGGAATCACCATATGTTTCAAATTGAATTACTTTCATGAGTTACTGTGTTTAAACATTCCAACGTGAACCTCCTATAAATGTTTTAAAGTAAGTAATGCACCAGGGAATATTACTAACCGCTGATATTGGATTTCTTTTGTTGGCCAGGATTTTAAATTACGAGTATTCGAAAGATTAGTTGTCTCTTACAGCAAGAGCCTTCGGCTCGATACATCTTGTAACAACGGGTTTCAACCCGTTGAGAACTAATCCCACACGTACGGAGTGCCATCGGCACGATGCATATCGATCTTAGGAAATATTTACCATTTTGCATGAATTAATATGTACCGAACCTATGGTTCTTTTTTATCCACCTTTTATAGCCAACGGATTAAAATCCGTTGTTACAATACAGGTCGAGGCTACGCCTCTGGTAATTCTTTTTTAGCGTTGTGGCAATGAAAATGGAAGATTCGTTGTCTCTTACAGCAAGAGCCTTCGGCTCGGTACATCTTGTAACAACGGGTTTCAACCCGTTGAGAACTAATCCCACATGTACGGAGTGCCGTCGGCACGGTGCATATCGATCTTAGGAAGTATTT
>JAQBOS010000220.1 GCA_028287925.1 Mucilaginibacter sp.
CAATATGCTGATTCCTGATGCCTCCGATCAGTTTAATAAGGAGTATAATTTAGAGCAATACAGCCATTTACCAAATGATCCAAATCCATGGAAAAAACCTTATTGGTACCGCACTACATTTAAAGTACCTGCCGGCGACAAAGGCCGCCATTTCCAACTGGTATTTAAAGGAATAAATTACCGCGCAGCAGTTTGGGTTAATGGTAAGCAAATAGCCGACAGTACCCAAATGGCGGGCATGTTTGCCGATTATAACCTTGATATAACCAATGCAATTAATACAGGCGGCGAAAACGCGCTGGCCGTAAAGATCTACCCTTTAGATTACCCGGGTTATCCTGCAAAGGAACAGCTAAAGGCTTTAGGGCCATTTTATGAAAATGGAGGGCCAACAGGCGATATAGGGAAAAATGTAACCATGCTTTGCTCTGTTGGCTGGGACTGGATCCCGCCGGTGCGTGACCGTAATATGGGCATCTGGCAGCCGGTTTATCTGCGTACAACAGGTGCGGTAACAATTGGCCGCCCAAAGCTGGTAACTAATCTGCCAAATTTACCCGATACCAGTATAGCCAAACTATCATTGAGCCTGACCCTGTCAAACCATAGCGAAACAGCCAATAATGGTAAGCTTACGATAAGTGTAAAGCCGGAAAATTTTACTGGTCTGCCTGTTCAGTTTTCGCAAAACGTAAGTGTTGCAGCAAATGGCTCAGATGTTGTTGACCTTGATGCTGCCAAAGTGAGTCAGCTGATTATCAAGCAACCGCATTTATGGTGGCCAAATGGATATGGCAGGGCAAACCTGTACCGGATCCGCCTGCAATATGCCGATGCTACTGGTATTGCTGATGATACCTCTTTTGTTTTTGGCATCCGTACGGTAAGCTCAAAAGCTACCATGGTAAATAAATTTACCCGCCGCGAATTTTATGTAAATGGCAAGCGGGTACACCTTAACGGCGGTGCCTGGGTGCCCGATATGATGGTAAACCGCGATTCGGCCCGTTATGATTATGAAATGCACCTGTGCCGCAACGCTAATGTAAATTTGGTGCGTATTTGGGGTGGGGGAGTTACGCCACCGGATGCTTTCTGGAATGCCGCCGATAAATACGGCGAAATGGTATGGTCGGACTTTTGGGTTACCGGCGATACGCAGGGCGAATTCAAAGGTTCGCCAGATTGGCCGCTGGAAGGAAATATTTTTATCAAAAACGTAGCAAGCACCATATATCGCATTCGTAACCACCCCAGCTTATTGGTTTGGACAGGCGGTAACGAAGGCCACGCCCGTAAAGAGTTATATGATGCCATGCGCGATGATATTATCAACCTTGACGGCACAAGGCCGTATATCCCAAGCTCATCAGGTTTTGCAAAGCTGCCTGCAGGGTGGAAAGGCTCGTGGCCGGATGATCAGCCATCCGGCGTTTACAGCGGCGGTCCATACCAATGGGAAGACCCGAAAGTATATTACAAAAAAGCAGATGCCGGTGGTGACTGGGTTTTTAAAGATGAGACCGGGATTCCCTCACAACCCCCTTATACAACTCTTGCTAAAACCATTCCTAATCTTGTTTGGGACACCAAGCTGCCATTTCCGCTCAATGATAGCTGGGGGTACCATGATGCAGCAACAGGGGCCGCCCGCTATGATCTGTATATCAGCGAAATGGTGAAAAGATATGGACAGCCAACAACTATGGTGAATTTCTCCGACAAAATGCAGCTGATGAACGCTGTTGGCTACCAGGGGATTTTTGAAGCCGCGGGCCATAAGCTTACCGAAACAGGCGGTGTTATGCTTTGGAAGTTGAACGCTGCGCTGCCGAGCGTGGTATGGCAGATCTATGATTGGTACCTGGAGCCAAACGCAGGCTATTACGCCATGCAAAACTCAGTTGAACCGTTGCACATTCAGTTTAACCAAAATGACTCTACAGCGGCTGTTATAAACAGGACGCACCATGCAACCGGGATGTTAACTGTAAAAGCCGAGATCTATGACGCAGACAGCAAAAGATTAAATGCATTTACCATTAATCACATTGGTTTGGCTGATGAAGGCACGCAGGAAGTGATCAAATTGAAAAACGCTTTAATTGAAGCGAAAGGAGTAAGCTTTGTTGTGCTGAATTTAATAAATGCCGCAGGAAAAACAGTTTCGCACAATGTATACTGGATGGCACCCGGGAACGATTTAACCGCTTTAAATAATATGCCGGCCACTAAGGTTGATGTAAAAGTATTAAAAGCCGAAAAAGGCGTCTCAGAAAATAAATGGACAATGGAGTTTACAAACAACACCAATAAGCTTGCATTTTTTGTGCGCCCGCAACTGATGAAAAACGGCGAAGAAGTAATGCCAAGCTACTGGGCAGCCAATTACTTTACCCTTGCCCCGCACGAAAGTATAACCGTATCAGTAAGCGCACCCGTAGCCAAATTAGGTGGCGTGCAGCCAACTGTTTTGGTTGAGGGATGGAATTTGGAAAAACAGGTGGTGGGATTAGGAGTTAAGTAATAGGAATGATTTTATGTACCTATATTTAAACTTACGAAGTTTTCAAAACTTCGTAAGTTTTACAACATCGGAAGCTTTATCAAGATTGCTTAATAAACGGACTGCTTTTAATTTCTTATCAACCGTGTAATCCAGACGAGTAAAATAGCACCTAAGAAAGCAGTAATAAAATAGCCAAAAGAAGGTATATGCAGAATACCACCAATCCAACCGCCAACCCAGCCACCTGCAAGGCCAAGTAAAATATCTATAAGAATTCCATAGCCTTCGCCACGCATTACTTTGCCTGCCAGAAACCCCGCAAAGCCACCTAAAATTAAATGCCAGATCATAATTTTGTTATTTTAATGGTTAGATTTTTTAATTGATTTTAAAAATAGGGATAAAGAACTGAATAGATAAATAATTAAATATTCTTATTTCTTGAAATCTTTTGTTTTATGATAATTTTTTACCGTTTTAATTAAAAACCATTACTTTAGCAACGTTAATCCTCTTTTTTAACCAAACAATTGCTAAACCTTAACAAGTGAAAAAAATATCATTTGCGCTTTTAGCTGTAGCTTTTATATATAGCAGCTGCACTAAAGATCATTCAATAACCCCCGCTAAAAATAATTCATTCAAAATCTCCTTTGCCGCAACCTTAAATACTGTTGCTGTTAATACCTGGGAGCAGGTATTAGGCGGGGAAGCAATTGTACAATTTACGCCTGAAAACAGTGATTCATTGAGCTTATCGTCAAAAAAAGATAGCTTGGATCTCAAAAATATTTCAACTTATAATTATCAGCTTGTTGGGGGTACATATACCATATCGCTTAGTACAAAAAGCACCTCAGTTGCGGATACCTTTATTAGGTTTACTTCGGAGGTTAAGGATTTTGCTGTAAATAAAGATCAAACTATAAGCCTGCCCGCCACAACAAACGATGGCGTAATTACTATCAGCAAAAGCACTATTGATAGCACAGTAATGCCTACCTTTACCCCTTTAGGTACAACTACCCCAATTAATTTTGGTTTAGCCAATGGCTATTATTTTTTATACATTAAAGGAGCAACAACCGGCAGATTAACATTTACCGAAGCAACTACAGGAGACCTTTACCTGAAAGATTTAAAAGTGACTGCCGGTAATCAATATGATATATCAGCAACGCTCAACACAATTGGGGCAATTGTAATCCATTCTTATCCATTCCATTTAAAAACCTCCTTTTTACAATAACTTTCGATAACCATTTTTACAAATGAAAAAATATTTACTCTTAATATTAGCTGCATTAATTTTTATTATCGGCGGTTGCAGTAAAAAGGCAGATGTAAATCCCCCTGTAATACCAATTACTCCCGAGGTATCCGTACAAAGCATTAGTTACCCATCATTTATTAACAGCACCTGGAATAACGTGAATGGTGGAAAAGTTGCAATAAAATTTGATAAGGTAAATGATAAAGATTCTGTCCTGTCTACCACGAACGATAGTACTAATTTTACAAGCTTGAGCACCTACAGTAAAATATTGGGCAAAGGCACTTATGATATTACCGTATCATCAAAAAATATAACCGCTTTAGCCGATACTTTTATCCGTTTTAATGCAAAAATTAAATCGTACCTGGTTGAAAATAAACAAGCAGTTGCGTTAACTGCGACATCAAATGATGGATTGATAACTATAGGGCAAAGCTTTATTCAGGACAATACGGTGCCTGTTTTTAAAACGGATTCAGGCGGTATTACTTATAAAATGGGTCTGGCTAACGGGTTTTATTATTTGTACATAAGAGGTGGCGTGAAGGGCAGCATCTCATTTAAGTCAAAAGCATCGGGCCAGTCAGTTACTAAAACGTTAAACGTTGTAACGCTAAACCAGCTTAATATGGAAGTGGTAACTAACAAAGGGCCACTAACAGTGGTGTTTACCAATTTTACTTACAATCAGGTTACTGTTATCTCAAGCACATTGATAACTTTACATATATCGCCAGGTGTGTATGTTGGTGACGTAAGTACATATTTTGTAGCTACGGACGAAAATGGAACTATACTTAACGAGGTAAAATATATACCGGGAACATCAACTTTTAAAATAGCGTCAACGCAACCTTATGAAAAAGCCCGGTTTAATTTTTATGAAGTAAGGTTGATTGATGGAGATACGAAGCCAAGCATTATTGGTTATTTACAAATAAAAAAGGGAAGTTCTTATTTTCGAAATCCAGCGCAGTTACCCTATAAAGATGCTTTATTGCTAACACCGCATCTGAAAAATGCTAATACTTTCGATAAGCTGAGTATTAGTACTGATTTTGCCGGCGTTTCCTTCAATTCTCCGTCCGATGCTTCACAATTGTCTCAATTAAACTACTCCGCTGGTAGCAAGCTTTGGGTACAGCTATTGAAAAATAACGAGTATAAATACACTTTTTTTGACTTGCCTAACGGGACAACCGATTTCAATGTCGATTTGAATCAATTAACCAAGTCTTCCATTTCAAAAACTATAACAGCTCCCAGTGGAAATTTGCAAGTTGATGTAGTTGCGAAATCAGATAAGGATTATCTAAACGGATTTGATTTTGGCATGATGTACTCGCAAGATAATACACTTAACTATTACTATCCAACAGAAAAATTTGTTGAATATGATACAAGAATAATTTACACAATTGGCAACTTTAATTATTATTCAGTTACATCTGCAGATTTTATTCCCTCAAAGCCAGCTGATTTTAATGCTACATTAACATATGCTGGGTCAACCATGAAAGATTTTGTTCCTTCATTTACCGGGACATTTGACTATTATCATGCCGCTTTTCAAAATACTCCTTCGACGCCTAACTTGAGTATCGATCTTTATTCTCCTTCCGCCGCGAACTATACACATATTAAGCTTCCGGATTTTTCTAAATATCTGGGTATGAAAAATTTCGATATGACTAATCAGAAATTAGACTTTTTCGAGATAGAACAGTGCGATGGGTTTGATGAGACACAGCCTTTTTATAAGTCTGTTTTTGGAACGGGTGGCTATAATAGTAAAGCTATTCAATATTTTAATATTCATTAGTAATATGGCTTAGCTTTGATTTTTAATGGGATGACGTTAAAGGCCAACTAACTAATCCGATCAACCAAATACAATTGTACTTGTTAAAAAAGCTGGGTCTTTCATAGGCTCAACTCTTTTTTACAAGCAGTACTCTACGCGCATTCAAGTGTCTGCTTGGATGTGCGACTGTTAAAGCTATTTCAACCTTTCAGCTTTTACCTTTCAGCTTTCGCCTTACTTCACCTCCCAATAATTCCCCGATACAATTATCAAATCCATCATCTTTATACTGTTATCGTAATAATCATAGTCCTTCAGCTTAAAAGCAACCAGGTAATCCCAAACCTTGTTTAACCACGTTTGGTTCTTTCTATCAACCATGGCTGATACCGCAAAAGGCGCAACAAAACTCAAAGCTTCAAAATAACGGTGCTTAATGTCGTTCCCGGCTAAAGTATAACCGGCAGACAGGTTATAAGTATCATTATTGGTAGTACTTCTTATCCAGCGGTTTATTTTTGCTACTATTTGTTTTGAACGTTTGTCACCGCTTAATAAATAATCTGTAGCCAAACGCCAGGGATCGCGGCAGGCGTTGTAGTTGTAATAACCGTCGTATGGTGATTCCAGAAAATTTGCCGGCGCGGGTTTGGGTTTTTTGTTGAGATTAACTATAAAATCGGGAATAAGACCTGCTTCCGGGCTATAATTATCCTGCATTTCTGCAAAAATCTTATATCCTGCATCCACAACCTTATTCCACCTTTCATCATACGTTGCCAGTTTAAATGCTTTAAAATGCGAAGGCATAAAATCCGATGAGCGGGTGTCGAAATAATCTTTACTCTCTGATTCCACGCCATCACTCAATAAAACAGTCCATGTTTTATGATTGATCTCATATTGCATAATAGCATTGATCCTGGCTTTAGCTTCCAGCAGGTAATTAATTTCGCCCTTATTGCCCCATTGTTTACCTGCCAGTAATAATGAATAAGCAATGTCCATATCGCCATCGGTTGCCGATGTATTATCGGTGCTTTTACCATTGCTGTACTGGGCCCATGCCATTAAGTTTTTGCTTTTACTTGTAGGGTGGGCTTTTACGTACCTGTAAAGGTTATCATAAATATCCCTGGCAGAAGCATCATAACCTGCCATTAGTGCAACTATGATCATCCCATACCCCTGTCCCTCAGATACGCATTGCTTTTTATCCTTGTTCTCAAACCAAACAAAATCTTCGTCCTTATCCGGGGTGTGCTTTATAAACCGCTTTTTCCATTGGATATAAAAGCTCCGTACAGTATTGTCCAGCTGGGCCTGAGTAAGATGATTGGGTGTGATGGAGCCTGTAAAATATTTTACGTGTTGAGGAAAGGGCTTTTGCGGGTTTTGAGCTAATAAACGGGAGCTAAAGAAAAGAAACAGAATGAATAATTTAAGACGCTTTAACTTCATACCTGATTATATTAAAGGGTAGTACGTGCTGTAATTAATAAGCTATGTCATTGCGAGCGTAGCGTGGCAACCGCACGCCATGCACAACCGCCAGTGCAAGTTCTACACCATTCTGTTTGCTCTGTATAGCATGCGATTGCTTCGTTCCTCGCAATGACAAGGCGAATATCAAACTCACCTCAATACTGATAATTCCTTATGTCCTGCACTGCGTTAATGGCCACGGCTTCCTGGCTAAATCTTGCAACCGGCGGCGCTACCGTTTGCTTTTGAATTACATGTTCTTTTATTATCTGTTTCTTTTCAATTTCCTCAACATTCATATCAGCGCCCGAGAAATACATCTTTAAACACTCCAAAAAGTTTTGAATAGCCGGGGTTTGTTTGCACGTAGCAGCAAACCAGGCCCGTTTTGCAACGCTATGGTGCAGTGGTTTTGTAACAATATTGCGACCAGCAAGGTAGGGTTCAACAATCCAGTCGGCCATAACGGTGATGCCAAGGCCTGCGTTCACCATTTCGAGAGTCGCGTCGGTATAGTGAATGCGATGCAAAGTTTTTGGCTTTACATGCTGCGATTGGATCAGCGATTCTATAATCGGCGTATCCTGGTATGATGGATCATAGAGCGGTAAAATTAATTCCTCACCCTGGAAGTCTGCAATCTCAATGATGGCCTTTTTCGCAAGCGGATGATCCTTACAGATAACCGCTACCAGCCTGTCTTCAAAAATAGGTTCATAACGGATCCTGGTGTTCACCATCTGGGTACGAATGATGCCAATGTCCAGGTCGCCGTTCATCAAAAACTCCAGTGGTCTGCGGGTTGCATCGCTCATTATCTGGATGTTAATGTCGGGCCATTGCTTTTTGTAGTACTTAATAATGCCGGGCAACCAGTGGTACGCAGTATAGCATTGCATGCTGATGCTCAGGTTCCCGGTTCTGCCATTTTTATAATTATTGATGTCTTCTTCCAGCGATTTTATCTCGGCTAAGATCTTCTCCGAGCTTCGCAAAAAGCGATAGCCTTGTTCAGTTAAATGTAATCTTTTTCCCTGCCGGCTAAATATTTCTACATCCAGCTCGCGTTCCAACTCCTTTAATTGATGGCTTAAAGCAGACTGTGTTAAACGCAAAGTACCGGCTGCTTTAGTTAAAGTACCGTCTTTTGAGATGGTATCAATAAGGCGAAAATGATGGAGTGCTATATTCATTATTACTTTTACTAATGATTCTCACAAAATTAATTCATTTTTTTCATATAGAAGTGAATTATACTTTTGTGGTGTTAAAATTACATATATGTTAAACACCTCTTCAAAACATATCATCTTCGGTTTTTTGAGTGTTTTAATTGTTTCAAAGGCGCAAGGCCAAAAACTACTTACCATTAAGGATGCCGAACAACTTGCACTGGCTAATTATGGTACCATTAAAGCAAAAGCAAATCAACTTAATGCCTCAAAGGCATTCTTAACAGAAACCAAAACAGAGCAACTGCCTGATGTAAATCTTTCAGCCCAGCAGGATTATGGTACAACTAACGGGCAAAATGGCCCGCTATATGGTTATCGTGGTTTTAGCGTGGCATCATCAGGCCCGGCACTGGCAAAACAAAACTGGAACTCGGCCTTTGGGTCGCTGTACTTAGCCAACGTAAGCTGGGATTTCTTTTCGTTCGGCAAGGCGAGGGAGAAGGTACAGGTACAGAAAACAACAGTATCACTTGACGAGACCGACCTGGTACAGGAACAATTTCAGCATCAGGTACGGGTAGCAAGCACTTATTTGAATTTATTGGCGGCTCAACAGCTAACCAAAGCAGCAGAAGATAATCTTCAAAGAGCGATCGATTTGCAAACGGTGGTTGTAGCCCGCGTAAAAAATGGGTTAAATGCAGGTGTTGATTCATCACAGGCCAATGCCGAAGTATCAAATGCCCGCATATTGCTTACTAACAGCAGGCAAACCGTACAGGATCAAAGCAACCAGCTTGCCATTTATCTTGGCATTCCGCACCAGGAATTTTTGCTTGATAGCGCATTTATAACCAAACCGCCTGCAAATGCCGATCCGCAGTCGACCATAAATAATGAAAATCATCCGTTGCTGCAGTTCTATCAAAACCGTATCAATGTAAGTGATGAGCTGGCAAAATATTACAAGACTTTCAGTTATCCAACTTTTAGTTTTTTTGGTACCTACCAGGGCAGAGGGTCTGGTTTTAAAGCTGATTATGGCTCAAATTTAAATGATTACAGCAGCAGTTATGGTGCCGGTGCCGATCCGACCCGTTTCAACTACCTGGTTGGGATAGGGATGATCTGGAATATCACCAACCCGCTGAGGGTGCATTATCAGGTGAAATCGCAAAAGTATACATCTGCACAATTTAAGGATGAGTACGACCTGGTTAGCCAGCAGCTGATTGCACAGCAGGCGCTTGCCGAAACCCGAATTAGCAATGCACTTAAAAATTATAAGGAAGTGCCTGAAGAAGTGAAAGCGGCATCAGATGCTTATCATCAAAAATACGCGCTTTATAAAAACGGGCTGGCTAATATTGTTGATTTTACACAGGCGCTTTTTGTGCTTAACCGGGCCGAGGTTGACAAGGATATAGCCCAAAATAATGTATGGCAAGCAATACTGTTTAAAGCAGCCGCAACAGGTGACTTTGGGATTTTTATAAATAACTTTTAATACAGAAAATAAATAATGGGAATGATAAAAGGGGCTCTTCAAAAGCCAATTACCATACTGGTTATAGTTGCAGGACTTTTCTTCTTTGGTATTAATGCGGTACGCAGTATAAAAATTGATATTTTTCCGGATCTTAACTTACCGGTTATTTATGTATCTCACCCATACGGCGGTTTTACACCCGACCAAATGGAGGCATATTTTGGTAAACAGTATGTTAATTTGCTACTATTTGTTTCTGGTGTTAAAAGTATCGAAACAAAAAACATCCAGGGTTTAACGCTAATTAAAGTTACTTTTTACGAGGGCACCAATATGGCCCAGGCTGCGGCGGAGGTGACAGCCTATACCAACAGGGCGCAGGCTGGTTTTCCCCAGGGATCGCAGCCGCCTTTTATATTAAGGTTTGATGCGTCAACATTACCTGTGGGGCAATTGGTACTTAGTAGCCCTACACGATCGAATAACGAACTGCTTGACTTTGCATTAGTTTATGTGCGGTCTGCGTTTACCTCAATTCCGGGTCTCGTAGCGCCAGCGCCCTTTGGAGGTAACCAACGCACCGTGGTTATAAAAGCCGATCCGGAATTATTGCGTTCGCATAACTTAACGCCCGATCAATTGGTTTTGGCCCTGCGTGATAATAATCAGAACACACCGGCCGGTAACGTTCGTGTGGGCGATTATAACTACCTGACGCCTACAAATACCACCATAAAAAGTGTTAGTGATTTTGGCAACATCCCGCTGTTTAAAAATGGCGTTCAAACTGTTTTTTTACATGACGTTGCAAAAGTAGAAGATGCCGCCGACATAACCAGTGGATATGCGCTTGTTAACGGAAAACGTTCGGTGTATCTGCCAATTACCAAATCAGCAACCGCATCAACCTGGGAAGTTGTGCAGAACCTTAAAAAAGCACTCCCACGTTTTCAGGCGCTGCTACCGCCCGATGTTAAATTATCTTTCGTATTTGACCAATCGGTTTACGTAATAAATGCGGTGAAGAGTTTGGCCGAAGAAGGCGCCATAGGTGCTGTACTTACCGGTTTAATGGTGTTGTTATTTTTGGGGGACAGAAGAGGCGCGCTCATAGTTATATTAACTATCCCAACTTGCGTTATTTCGGCAGTCGGCTTCCTGTATCTTTTTCATCAAACCATAAATATCATGACACTGAGCGGGCTTTCGCTGGCTATTGGGATCCTGGTTGATGAATCAACGGTTACTATTGAAAATATCCACCAGCACTTTGATATGGGTAAACCCAAAGCCCTGGCTATATGGGATGCCTGTAAGGAGATTGCTTTTCCTAAACTACTCATTCTGTTTTGTATCCTTGCGGTATTTGCCCCTGCATTTACCATGACGGGGATTCCGGGAGCATTGTTCCTGCCACTTGCACTGGCTATTGGCTTTTCAATGATTATTTCCTATTTGCTGGCACAAACCTTTGTGCCGATAATGGCTAACTGGATAATGAAGAACACTCATGAAGATAAAAGCCACAAGGATGGTTTTGCATTGGAAGATGAGGGCGAACCATGGCAGCAAAAAGAACTGGCAATTAAAAACGCAACTAAGAGCAATGGCGACAAACTTACCGGTTTTGATAAATTCAGATCAAGTTTTCTACGCCTGATGGACAGAATGATGCCTAATCGTAAGATCATCGTTACTGCTTATGTTTTGGTGGCATTCGGTTTGGCGTTTTTATTATTCAATATTATTGGCCGCGATGTACTGCCAAAAGTAAACTCCGGTACTTTCCAGGTTCGCTTGCGGGGAGCAGACGGCACAAGGCTTGAGCGTACCGAGATATCTACTATACATGCCTTACGGATATTGGAGGGTTTAGTTGGTAAACAAAATATCGCAATAACGTCTTCAATTGTGGGTACACACCCGGCATCGTTTTCAACCAATCCAATTTATATGTTTATGGCCGGACCGCAGGAAGCTGTAATGCAGGTTCAGCTTGCTGAAAGCTATAAAGTAAATCTGGATGAATTGAAAGAGCGTTTCAGGCATGCAATGAAAAAAGAGATGCCCGATATCAAAATGTCATTTGAGCCTATCGAGCTTACTGATAAGATTTTGAGCCAGGGCTCCCCAACCCCTATAGAAGTTGCATTAACCGGCAAAAACAAAAAACAAAACCAGGAATTTGCGGCAAAAATAGTGGATAAGCTTGATAACATTAATTATTTACGTGACGTACAAATAGCGCAGTCATTTAAATACCCTGCCATAAATATTGATATCGACCGCGTACGTGCAGCTGAATTAGGCGTGGGAATAGCAGATATATCCCGTACGCTAACTGCATCAACTTCGTCGTCGCGTTTAACTGAAAAGAATGTTTGGCTTGATCCGAAAATAGGCTTAAGTTACCAGGTTCAGGTTGAAGTTCCTGAATATAAAATGGCCAGTTTAAATGACATCAGGGAAATACCCGTACTAGGTAATCAGCCAAGGCCGGTAATAGGTGATATTGCAACCGTGCAGGAAGGCTTAACCAATGGCGAAAACGATGATATTGGTGCGGTACCCACGCTTTCTGTAACCGCTAATATAAATAAAATGGACCTGGGTACAGCAACAAACGATGTGCAGAAAGCAATCAATTCACTAGGTAAACTGCCCCGTGGGTTAACCGTTGAGCTGCGCGGCATGAGCCAAACGCTGACCGCGACGCTTGACAGCCTGCAATCAGGGTTATTGGTTGCAGTGCTCGTGATTTTCCTAATGCTCGCAGCTAATTTCCAATCGTTTAAAGTTTCACTGGTAGTATTGTCAACTGTACCGGCTGTATTGTTCGGTTCGTTGTTGCTGGTAAAAATAACAGGAGCAACGCTCAATCTGCAATCATATATGGGTATGATCATGTCGGTTGGTGTATCCATTTCAAACGCGGTATTGTTGGTTACAAATGCCGAGGAATTGAGGAAGCATAACGGCGATGCGCTTAGATCGGCACGTGAGGCGGTTGCATTACGTGTGAGGCCGATATTAATGACCAGCTTAGCCATGATTGTAGGTATGATCCCTATGGCCTCCGGTTTGGGTGAAGGTGGTGATCAAACCTCACCGCTCGGCCGTGCAGTTATTGGCGGCTTGTTTGCATCAACATTTGCAGCCTTGTTAATATTGCCGCTTGTTTTTGCCTGGGTACAAGGCAATGCCACCACTCAATCTGTTTCGTTAGACCCTGAAGATAAAGAAAGTAAATTTTATGTCCCCTTGCACCACCATGAACACTAAAAAAAATAGATCCCTAATTGCCATAATGGCATTATTTATATCCGCGGGCTTATTAAGCTCATGCGGCCCTGATAAAAAACAGCAGGAAGAACAGGCGCAAACTGTCGCGCAGGTTGAAGCTGTTGAAACACCAACAGTAACGCTTGTTCCTGTCGAAAAGGGTAAGCTAAGCTCATCCATCGCCATTCCGGGCGAATTGCTTCCGTACCAGCAGGTTGACCTGTATGCAAAGGTGAATAGCTATGTGAAGAAATTATTGGTTGATATAGGATCAGAAGTTCACCAGGGCCAGTTATTGGCAACTCTTGAAGCGCCCGAGATCAACTCGCAGCTGGCTGGCGCGGAATCACGCATCCAGCAGCAGCAGGCTATTTATTTTGCCAGCAAAGCAACTTATGATAGGTTGTTAAGCACCAGCAAAACTCCGGGTACGGTTTCACAAAATGACCTGGAACAAGCCGAAGCCAAAAAGAACTCCGACCTGGCAAATGTGGAAGCCGCTAAATCGGCCTATAAAGAAGTAGGAGCGAGTGTTGCCTATTTAGAGATCAGAGCACCATTTGAGGGCGTAATAACTGCCCGTAATGTTAATTTGGGTGCTTATGTTGGTCCGGGTGGCAAGGGAACTGATCCGCTATTTGTTTTGCAGGATCAAAAAAGATTGCGCCTGGTAGTTTCCGTACCTGAAAACTCTACCGGTGGCTTAACCAATAAAAACGAAGTAACTTTTACGGTTCAGGCATTGGGAAGTCAGAAATTTACTGCGAAGATCCAGCGTCTTGCGGGTGCGCTTGATGAAAAATTGCGTTCAGAACGTTTGGAAATGGACGTTTATAACAAAGATAAAAAGCTATTGCCGCACATGTATGCCGATGTTTATGTTCCGCTGCCAACACGCGACAGTTCTATTATATTACCTAAAACTGCTGTAGCAACATCAACAGAAAAAGTTTTTGTAATAAAGGTTGTTAACCATAAAGCTGTATGGGTAAATGTTAAAAAAGGCATTGAAACCGCAGATAAAGTTGAAGTTTACGGTGATATTAAACCCGGCGACCAGGTAGTTAAACAAGCATCAGACGAGATAAGGGATGGCTCAACGGTGAAGTATTAAATACTCCTTTTGTCATTACGAGGTACGAAGCAATCGCGAACTATGCAGGGCGAACAGAAAAGTGTAGAACTTGCATTAGCGGTTGTGCACAGCGTGCGATTGCCACGCTACGCTCGCAATGACAAAAGAAGGCTTACCTCAGGACCTCCTCCGGTATCTTGTGGCTGGCGTTCCATTTTTGCACACGGAACGGGTGGAACGCTGTGAAACATGCTCATTATCAGGGTGTTTACTTTTAACAAATCGGCAAATGACTGATAATCAATTGATTTAAAACTAACGCTTTTGTCTAGCCACGACAATGACGCGTAGGACAATCTCATTAAGTTAACCAAAAATTGCAGCTCACCTTCTTTCCGCGCAGCGAAGAGAGGGTCGACGAGCGAAGCAATGTCGGGGTGAGTCGACGCCAATGCATTGGCGCCAGTGCATTGACGTGAACGCCGCGCGCAGATTTACTCACCCGGTCGACGCTGCGCTGGACCGCCCTCTCTTTTGCAAGCAAAAAAGAGGGCAGAAAAAGTTTAACTTAATAACAAATAACAAACCCATCGGGCAATGTCATTAAGTTCGGAAAAATTGCAGCTCACCCTCTTTCCGCGTAGCGAAGAGAGGGTCGACGAGCAAAGCAATGTCGGGGTGAGTCAACCCGCCATTCATTTGCACCAATGCATATTCATCAATGCCCGGCGCAAAAAACTTAACGATATTGAATGATTACTGACAAAACACTGTCAGCACATTAACGGCTGCAATCAATTAAATTTGATGTAAACGTTATCCCCATGTCACCCAACCCACTTTCCGAACGCCCGCCCTTCATCGAACAGCTGCGCGCCGAAGCCCGTGGCGTGCCCTTCCGTCCGGCTAAAAGAAACCGCCCTGAACCCACACCGCCCAGCCCCGAAGACTGTCGCCGCATGTTTACCATTGAAAACGGTAACCGCTGGCTGGAGCTGGCCCGGCGCGAACCCGAAGCCAAAATGCTGTTTGGCGAGCTTTGGCACCAGGGCGAACTGTGTATGCT
>JAQBOS010000249.1 GCA_028287925.1 Mucilaginibacter sp.
GACTGGCTGATCGATAAACAACCGGAAAAGGCGCTATATTATTACAGCCGGGCATTACAGGAGGCAGACCGGTATAAATATCCGCTCAGGTCGATCATTTTTGCAGCCAGTCTTTATGACTACTATAGCAGCAAGGGCAATAGTAAAGAGGCCCTGAAATATGCATCCATTATAATGGATGCTGACCATAAGAAAGAGCAGGAACTCAAAAAATATAATGTCAATATCATGGGCTTTATAATCAGGGATAAAGACTTAAAGATGGCTATGGAAAACAAACGGACAGCCACCAAGTTGCTGGTATTTTTTATTATCCTGTCCATGCTCGTATTGGTGCTTCTGTTTGTTGTTTACCGCTCTTTCCGCATCAGCAAAAAATATGCGCTTCTACAATCGGACCTAAAAGAAAGAACAGAGGCCAGGAATCAGGAGTTGGAGCAATGGAATAATTTTTATGATATGCTGCTCTCGGTACTCGCCCATGATCTCCGACAGCCCTTTTCCTCGATCATCATGACCACTGATTTACTGGATTTTACAAAAAATGCATTTTCCGGACAGGAATTGGAGATGATCATACGTGAGCTGAAGGATACGGCGGTAAAAAGCATCGAACTACTGCATGGGATTTTATACTGGGTTAAATCAAAAAAAGCAGGATTTCAATATACGGCCCAACCGCTATTATTATATGATATGATCAATGAAGCTAATAGTCTATACGTTGTTGACCAGCGCAAAAAAAACATTAATGTAGTTAATGAAATACCAAAAGAGCAAATCATTTATGGCCACCAACAAATGCTATTATTCATCTGTCGTAATATATTAAACAATGCAATCAAATATACTATGCCTGGTAGCATTATCAAGGTATATACCTATTCACTGGAGAATAAGACAGTTGTTGCATTTGAAGACAAGGGTAACGGCATGTCATCTGAACAATTGAGCAAATTATTTAGTATCAATGATAAAGAAGTAATGGGAAGCGCAATTGTACAAGGGGCTGGTATTGCCTTAACTATTGCCCATGAGATGGCCGGGCATATGAACGGGAAATTGTGGGCGGAGAGCGAAATAAATAAAGGAACTACTTTTTATTTGGAATTGCCGGATCCTATTGCCAACTGATAAGAATATTCATTTTGAATTTGTTTCTAAAACAAAAAAGGCCGGTTTTAGAATGAAAACCAACCTTTCAAATTAATACAATCTGCCTGTTCCTGATTTCTTATGGCTCTCTCCGCACCGTGGCATTCATCTCGTTCCTTACCCGACTAATGCGTTCATATACTATTTTGCGCATTCGGTTAACGGAACCTAATGGCCGATGCTCCGGCAGTGCATGCCAAACATTAAAAGCAAGGGTTTCACCAAGCTTATTCAGTTCAGGTGTATCAAAGTCCTGGCTGGGAATATGTATGGTTGCCACTTCATAAAAAGGAGCATCTTTTTCACTCCATTCGTGCATGCAATCTTCAACGCTCAAATCAGGAGAAGTACTGGGCTGTATCATAAATTTCATAGTCACAGCGCCTTTCTTAAGCGTAGTTAGCATCACTTCACGCAGAAAATCAGGTCCAGGTTCTTCCGGCATCGGATCTACAATACCAAAGACGGGCTTAACTGAAAATTTAACAGCCTGGCGGTCTGGCCCTATGCCTAACTGAAAAGCCGAAGCTGAAAAATAGCGAATTTGCAGGGGATTGGAAATCTTACCACTGTTGAGCTCTTTGAAGAGTAGGGTTCCTTTGAGTCCTAAATCGAGCGGTATAGTTAATTTTGTAAGCAGGTTACCGCTTGCTTTCTGGATCAAGGTGAGATAGGTATGAGGATCATTGGTAAAGAAAACAGGATGGTTGATCATGACAAAGTCCTGCGTTTTAGCATGCAGTTCATTTTCCAGAATCTTTTCTCCGGGGACATCCAATAATTTAATGGCCATGCCACGTCCGTCATCGTGTCCATCGGCTTGCTGCCTTGGATCTCCTGATCCGTTTGAAAAGCGTATTAATGCCTGGTAAACTTTACCGGGAATAAAAACCCCCTTTGCCAGATTAGCAGGAAGATCAGCATTAACATGGAATTCAGCTCTCATACAGCCGGTTGATTTTGCGTGTACATCACGGCGCGCATTGCCGGCATGGTATTGTGCGCGAATACCTTGTTCAGTTGCATCTGCAATCTCGTATGTTAATTCTGCTTCATTTGGGTATAGTTTTTCGCCCAAACTTTCATCAATAACAGGAAAAGGTACATCATTGGAGTTTTTTGACATAATTTTAAAGATTAAATGTAACCATGTATAAATAAAATAAAATTTTGAATGATCTATGCAATAGTTTCGACACATAGTGAATTTGTGACGACGGAAAGCCAATAAAAACCGATAAGTTTATCTGTGATATATGACAAAATTATCTAAACCAAAAGCATTCTTTATTATCATGAAGCATTTAGCTATTTAAAAGAACAGGAAATAAAGGTTCTTTTAGAGCATTTGGTAAATTTTGAAAAAGACGATATACCCGGCTTTTGTTGTATTATCGCTTCCTGGTAGGCATCTACCACGCCGGATCGGAACTGTTCAAGATAATCGTTGACTTCGAGGGATTCCTTACTGGTGCCGCGGACCATGCCTTTGGCGGAGTTCCATGAGATCTTGTTGACTATCCGTTTAGTGGACAGGTCAACGCTTTTACCGTTAATGGTAATACGGGAATAAATACGGCATTCGCCGTTTTCGTTGGCTTTTTTCGTGAAGAAAGTAAGGCCAAAAGTGCTTTTTTTTTGTTCATCGCCCTGATTTTTTGATTAAAAAACTAATAATCAGATACTTAATGATTTTAAAGAGACACAATTTCAATATTTTGGAGTGTCAATGGCCATCAAAAAGTATCAAACGACGTACTTAACTATTTATCAGTCAGCAGATTATATATTCCGGATTGATCTCAAAACCAATATAGTGCCTTTTAAGCCTGCCGGCAACCAGCGCAGTAGTTCCGGCTCCAATAAACGGATCAAGAATGATATCGCCCTCCTTACTTCCGGCTTTAATACACAATTCCGGTAATTCAGGAGGAAAAGCAGCGGAGTGACTACCTTTAAATGGTACAGTTATCATACTCCAGACCGATCTGCGGTTTGCGGTATCATAAGGTCCCCTTTCTTTCCTGAAGCAATTGATTAGCTTGTTTCCGGGTGCTTTCCTGGCCATTCTCGAAGTGCGGTCATAAATTGATTTCCCCTTAGCCAGGGTTTTAATAGCTGCATGATCAAAGTAATACCTCGCGCTTTTGGAAAAGAAATGAATGCCAGACAAAAACAGATGGATGCGGTGAAGGCAAAAGCAAGGGTGGAAAGTTAAAGAGGAAATAAGGGGAAGAAGCTAATGCTGCCTTACAATTCAATTTAATAGCAGCGATTTCACTACTGTTTAGGCAGCAAACCTTCTATGATCTTATTAAGGCGTACAATTTCCTCTTCCTTGTTTGTCAGCGTTTTTTCATAAAGGTCCTTTTGTCCGGCATACAAATTTTAATGGGGCAAAAGTTGCTTTGGGAACTACGTGTATTGCCATTGAAATTAATCACAACAGGTTCAGTATTTAAGGGGTACAGTTTTTCGCCCAAACTTTCATCAATAACAGGGAAAGGTACATCATTAGCATTTTTCGACATAATTTTAAAGATTAAATGGTTAAAGAATGTGTACAAGCCGTGAGGAAATTACAATCGCCCCATCGACCCCATCCAAAACTCTTTTGAATGTAAAATTATTGTCCCATAATTTGAGCTGAGTGTTATAACAGCTGCCCTTAATCACTTAGACATAAAATTTATATTTAAAAAATCAATCAGGAAAAATGTTCTTTATCGTACTTGAATATAAAAAAAATAATATCTTCTATAAAATGTACAGTAGTTTCGACACATCGTGAATTTGTGCCGACAGAAAGCAAATAATAACAGATAAAATCCAATCATCAGATATGAATTTTTCGGATAAATAAGTTAACGAGAAGTATTTTGGGTTATTGTTTACTATTAAATTGATATTTCATAAAAATTAATTATTCTAACTTAATTACTCTTCGGCTTTCTTTCAATTTATCGCCGGTTATTATAAAAATATAAACACCATTATCCCAGCCGGTCATATTCATCTGGTATTGATTAGCATTTATTTGACCTACTATCTTTACAACATGGCTGCTTGAATTATACACAGCTATTTGGTTAATACGATTATCCGACGTGATAGTGCAAATACTGTGCGCGGGGTTTGGGTAAACTTTTAATCCGGCAGTTTGTTGAAGAGGCTGCTCCATTGGTACCGCTGATATATAAGTCTGCGCCAAATTACTGGTAGTGCCATCGGCCGCAGTAATTAAGTCAAATATCCATTTTTGCTCCGTCAAGCCGAGAGGTTCCCAAATTTGTATTTTGGCGCCGTTTGCGGTACTGCCGCCCGAAAGATCCAGCACCTTGTTGAGCGCATATGAGGGCCGCAACTCAAAATAATATCCGCCTAAATTATTTATCTGCCATTTTTCCTGGGCAACATTTACGTAATCCCATATATCCACCTGCGTACCATTGGCCGTGCCGGCGCCCGATGCATCCATTGCTTTATTAACGCCATTTTGCGGTTGAAGCTGGTAAAAGCCACCGCCAACGTCTATTACTTTCCACCGCTGTGAATTGCTGTTGTTATCAGTATAAAGCTGTACTTTAGTACCATTGGCTGTGGCACCGCCGGTTACGTCTAAATTGCTGGTGCCGTTTACGGCAGTTTTAATTTCATAAATAGCGCCTGCTTGTATGGCGGTTACAGGGGCGATCATTTTCTCAAACAGCCATTTTTGCTCCGTCAGGCCAAGAGGGTCCCAAATTTGTATTTTGGCGCCGTTTGCGGTACTGCCGCCCGCTACATCCAGCACCTTGTTAAGGTCATGTGATGGCCGCAACTCAAAATAATTTGCTCCTACATTATTTATCTGCCATTTTTCCTGGGTAACATTGAGGTAATCCCATATATCCACCTGTGTACCATTGGCTGTGCCGGCACCTGATACATCCATTACTTTACCAATGGCATTTTGCGGTTCAAGCTTATAAAAGCCACCGCCAACATCTGTTATTTTCCACAGCTCTGAACTGTTGCTGTTATCAGCATTAAGCTGTACTTTAGTGCCATCGGCTGTGGCGCTGCCTGTTACATCTAAATTGCTTGTACCGTTTAAGGCGGTTCTGATTTTGTAAATGTTGCCCGGTACTATTGCTAATTTACTCACAATCAGCCGTGGGCTTTTGCTGGTATCAGGATATTCCTTTGAAGCAAAAGAGGCATCTGTATTGCCGCTGGCTGCCGTAGAGACCAATTGCAAAGTTAAAAGGCTGTCGGCCGGAAGATTTGTCAACGCGCTGGCAATGTCCCAACTCACAAAACCGGCCGTGGTTTGCCCCGGTGTTGTTGATATTAAAGTTGCCGCCGCGGGTTTGTTGTTCCAGGTAATGCCAGTTTCGGTCCATGAGCAGTTATTCACCTTATACAGCGCCCACTGGGTAGTATTGGCGGCAGTGTTTCCATACGTACAATACAACTGCAGCTTAGCGGTATTGAAGTACTTTGCAAGGTAACGGGCATCGAATTTTAAATAAAGTTGTCTCGCATAACCAGTCCCGTCATTTTTCACAACCAGGGTAATGCTCGTCCCATAATTAGTAGAAGCGTATGTGCCATCCCTCACATAAGCATCTGCTACCGCAATGGAAGGATTAAAGGGAATAAATTGTGTACTTGAATTTATTACATAGGTAGCCGTTTGCCCCGTGTAGGAACCCCTTGCAAGTACCGCGTTTAATGATTTGGAGCCGCTTATACCCGGTAGCACAAAGGTACAGGCTATTGTGTTGTATAGCTGTGCAGGGTCGGAGATATGCAGTTTTATCTGGCTGCTGTGCAGGTTTTTCAGCTCCAAAATGCAAGGCTTATCTACGGTAATGGAAATCGTACTGTCAGTTAATGTGCCTGCCTTATAAAATACTATATCCATCATATCCAGCCCCAGGTGCCTTATCGCCTGTACACTGTCGGTATTTGCTACAACACGGATGTTTGAGGCGTTATAATTCTGCATGTCTGTTGCAGAGCCCAGCCCCGGTACTACTACATAAGCATATTTGGCATTGGTTGGAGATGCACCATGATCAAACCACATACTGAATACCCTGCCCGAAAGCGCTGTTGTAGACTCACCGCTGTTGATGCGGCTCCAGCTTCCGGTCTGCACCTTGTTGCTCACAGTGAGGTTACCGCCCGCAGGGAAGAAATAGCCAACAGAATCCTGCATCACCCATTGCGGGCTGGTATATTGCGTTGCCGTGTTTGCAGCGCTGTCAATAGTGCTAACGGTACCGCCATTGTTTAAGGTTATACCACCATAGAGCCAGCATTGATTAACGGAAGTAACAATGTTTTCGGCCTGGGTGGAGGTAATGCCGGCGCCAAGGCATACCACTTCATTATCAAAGTAGAACCAGGATTTTTTGGCTGCCACACCGTTATAATTCATGTTATATACAGAGGCTCCGTAAAGGGTGTCGCTTACACCGCCTACAAAAATATCCGAACCTGGTGATCCCCAACTACCGGAAATGGTAGAACCCGCATCGGTACTGAAATTCCTTGACGTAACGCCAGGTATTTTGGCCCAGTTCCATATCGGGTAAATATTCTGGTACTCTCCCCCCCATCTTTGAATATCCGTTGCACCATCAGGTAAAAATTTGCCCAACAGGTTTTCGCCGTTGCCCTGTTCTGTTCTTGACGTGCGGGTAGAAACAGTATGAACGGTAAAAGTGTAGCCTGGGCGTAGGTGCATGGCATAATCGCTACGCCAATAGTGGGTATGCAAAGGCTTTTGCTGATAAGTGCCATTGGCAACGGAATCCCATATTGCGTTATAGGAAGGGGCCACTAACCGAGCAGTTCCCAAAAACGTGGTACTTTCCCCTCCGGATTTTTTAGGATGGTTTATACCTGAACCTCTGGATATCCCGCGGCCCTGAACGCTGTAATCACCATAGCCGTGCCTGCCTGTTTTCAGATAGGTATCTTTATAAAAACCAATTAATATGTTAAACTTTGAATTGGCCAGCGCGTACAGTGTACCGGTTAACCATGGGGCGATTGAAAACTCATCAGACAATAATGACCAGCCATAAGATGCGATAGCTAACTGGCCAGCATGGGCAAGGTAACAATTATCATACGTTATACCATCCCCGGTAGTGTAATAAATAGGTTGAAATGCGTGGTTAAAAGCGGTATCCATCACCAAAGTATTATTTGTAAGGCAGGCGCGATAAATATAATGTACAGCCACGTCGGTTTCATTAGAGCCCGACTGTGTGTTCCCATTATTAGCTGCCCCGATATTCATGTGATTTAGAAGCGTGTCTTTTAACGTGGAAGGCAAATCGGTTGGGGCATAGCGCATTAAAATCATGACTTGCCCATACTGATCCGGGAAAGTGATGACGTTAACATACCAATTGCTGTTGGTCCTGGTGGCAGAGAACCAGTAACGAAGACCTTTTAATATACTGCTATAGGTAGTGGGGTCCAGGTGATGGGTAGAGCTATCACTTGAATAACCCTCCGCTAAAGTAAATATCCGGCTTAAATGGGTATAGTCGGGATTGCTGGTATAGTTAATGTCGGGCCAGGAACCATTGCTTTGCTGTGCGGACAGATAAACATTGATGGTGCTGTCATTTTTTTTCCAGCCCGATGTCCATTGCATGCCCGTATGTATTCTGTTCATTATCGTATCAAACGGATATACCGGCGCCTGGCTAAAACCGGCTTTTGATAAAAACAAGCAGCAAAGGCAAATAATAAGGGTTTTTAGGAGTAGTTTTTTTTTTTCATAGCAATTTATTTAGTAATTGTTTTAAGATCATTTAGGTCACCGTCACGCTGCGGTAATAATTTGGTTTGAACATAAACTTAAGTTCTTTTTTAAGATTGATAGATGATTATAGTTTATTTTTCTTCCGCTTTAGTGGATGCTGATTAAGCACATTGATCACTTTGTTAATATCGCAAGTGTTCGAAAGTTTATTTAATTCATACGATGTGTTGGCCCACTTTTTCTCCATTTCAAAAAAAACAGGCTCTTGCAGGTCTTTACCCGCCAGCTTTTCATTCAGATAGGTGATATATACTTGCCATCGTTTTAAATACAGAGAACCCAGAAGTCCGCCCCATTCTTTATTAGCATAATCATGTAAATCGGTTTTATCATTATCAGGGCCCCAATAACTTATCTGGGTCTTTGCATTGCGTATAGCCAAGCGTTTATCAGCTTGGGTTTGACCAAAATTATAAGCGCTATTAAGCCAGGAGTTCAGACTAAAATCCGGATGTCCTGATAGCAGACTATCCTGAGTTTTGATTAATGATATAAAATATACCGAACTTTTTTTAAATTCCTGGATATTTTTTGATTGAAATGATTTTACCATTTGTTGGTATGTATCTTGTCCACGATTACTTACCACTTGTCTTACCAAATCAACCAGGTCATATTGATAGGTCTTGCTGTTTTTAAATTTACCTGCAGCTTTGGCAAACAACTTAACACCTCTTTCAAATTCAGCTTGATCGTAACTGCGGTTTAATGTGCCCCAGGTCCGGGCGTGTTCTGCACTCAACGACGGGCGGGCGCAGAATATAGATTCGGGTGCTCCTTGTTCCGGTGGCATTTTACTGTTGTATATGGTTGTTAAAAACACCTGCCAGGCCGATTGAATATTTTGGTCTGCCTGCCCATACCGGTATTCCGCATAATTATCGATCCACCTGGCTATTTCAACAGGAGCATGCTGCCATGCTGCATCATAGATCAGATCATACAACACGGGGTTATTATGATAGCCTTCGGGTATTTCTCCAATTCCGGTCAATGTTTTACCATCATCAGATTTTAGTACTTTAAAAGGTAAATTGGCTAACAAGTCCAGTTTCCCATATAAACCATTATTTTCACCAAAGTTGTTAACCGATCCTAATACCCAGCTATTTCCGTTGTAACCCTTTCTATCTACCCAGTTTTGATGATCTTCACCCATCAGATCCAGGATCAACACCTTGTTTACTGGTAGTTTTGAGATCAGCTTATTACTTGGATTATTACCCCACCCCTGTAAGACCCAGGTAGCCTCCGGGTAGGTTTTATTCATTGCTTTAAATACTTCTGTCCCAGCCAACTCAAGATCAACACCTTTTGAAACGCCGCCCTCGTGAAAAGGATCTCCGCCAAAAAAATGAAAACCAGACCCAAACAATTTACCCATATGGCTATAATAGCTTGCTGCCATCTTTTGAAAAAGCGGATCTTGCGGCGATAGCATGGCCGGGCGTTTAAAACCACCTGCCCAATTACCCTGATCAATAATTTTAGCTCCAGGATATTTTTGTTTTAATGCATTGGGAACTATACCGTAAAAGCCTTGCATAACCGGTTGTATTCCCAGCTCTTTCATGCGGTTTAGCATGTTCTTTTGCAGCAGGACTTGCTGTTGCATCATTTTTTCGCTCTCGGGGCCGCCCCACCCTTCTAAATTTCCCATTAACCACCAAGCAGAAAATGCCGGCCCGGCGATAAAACTTTCACGTTCGTGTTTAGTGAAATTAAAATCCTGCATGGTTAAATCCCATAATTTTTCACAACCTACAGGAGCTAAAGCCAGATTAACGCCATTTAAAGCCAGCCAGTCTAATACACATGACCACTGCTTCCATTTATAAAAGGACATGGTATAACTAATTGTACAATAATTTAAACTATACCTGTATTTAAATGGTGTATTGCACTCAATTATTCCATTGATTGAGGGCAATACTTTTAGTGGTTTTAAATTAGTTGTTTGAAGAGAAAGAGATTGATGACAAAAATATTTCAAATACCAATTTACAGCCATTGCAGCCGAAGATGGGGATGTAGCCCTGATCAACAGGTTATTATTTTGGGTTTGAAGTGTAAATGCATCCCGAGCATCTGCGTTTTTTCCGAGCTTTTCAAAGTATACATGTGAAGCCAACCATGGTATCCGCCTTTTAACCAGCTGGGTGACACCATAAAACTCGTCTGCCTTAGCCTGACTTATGCTATAAAAACATGCCAAAATTATTACGATACCTCTTTTCATATATTTAATTACGGTGAAAATTTAATTTTCCGATTTTTGAATTGATCATCCACAAAAAACTTATTACATACCTATCCTAAACAAAGTTGCTCCGAATGGTTTAATTTGGTATTCATCAGTCTTGAGTCCGAATTGACCCAGTATTGGTTTAATTTTATTCATTGGGTAAAATGTTTTAAGCTCATTGCTTGTAGTGTGGATTACTTTTTTTGTTCTTTTCTTAATTCCAGATCATCTAATGCTATAGCCGATTTTCCTGTATTAATGAAAGTTATTTTTACGGCCTTCATGTTATTCTTATATTCATTACCTGTAACGAAATGCAATAGGTGATGAGAAAAGCCTTGGGATAAAACAATTGTTTGCTCAACATCGCTTTCTTCGCTTCCCGGTATTATCATAATCGAGCCGGATTTCAATTTTAAGGCCATACGCATCTTTTCAGGAGCAATTGCCGGGGGAGACGCTTAGTGATCGTTTCTGTATCAATAGTTGTAAGGCCAGCAATGTCAGGGTTTCCTGTATTGCGCGATGGATGGTATCATGCAATAAAGAACCCTCCCAAAGATTTAAGTTTACCCATAAAACGTTAACTCTAATTTTACTTTGTCATCTCAAACGATAGTGAGAGATCTTCTACGACTACACATACAAGCTTTGCATATCGGATAAGATTTCTCTTTCGCGCCCCCACCTCATTTCCCTTCTGCTCTATCGTAATGACATAAATTCTATTTTATGGGTAAACTTAAACCCAAAGAAGTTTTTAACTCAACCAACTGATCAACTAAATCCAGTTCTCACGCTGAATAGTCAATACTTAAATTACCAGCCCGGGTTTTGTTTTATTTTCGGGTTTATCGTTATTTCCTGCAAGCTAATAGGTAAAAGGTAATCCCTGCCTATGTTAAATTGATAACCATTTGCCATGCTGGTCGTTTTAGTATAAGGTTGAATATAACCCTGGGCGTTAACATATATATTTTTACCGATCACAAGAGATGGGATAACGGTTAAAAACTGGGTGGCCATGGCACCTAAAGGCTGTTTGCCCACAATAAGGTCAGGGGCTGCGGCCCACCTGAATATATCATTAAACCTGTAACCTTCGCAGGCTAACTCTATACGGCGCTCGCGGCGTACCTCATTAATAATAGGAGAAAGTTCAGGAAATATCCACTTCGGATCAGCAGGGATACTACCCATATTTAAATGCGGCATTCCCACCCGGTCCCTTAGCAGGTTAATGGTCATATCCACATCACTTTGGGTTATTAAACCCAACTCGGCACGGGCTTCCGCGTATGTCAGCAAAATTTCTGCGTAACGCATGTAGATTACCCCATCGGTACCCCCTGGGCCATTCCCTGAACTCTGGAAATAATCGGTATTAAGCCCTTTTCTGATCTGAAAGCCTGTGGTACAGGGGGTGCCCGAAACAAGCGCCGGGTAAATAAAAGTTATAATCGGGTTGGCCCCGGGTGCATTTGACACTACCGTATCGCCATAGAAAAAAACGCTCTGCCTTAACCGGGGATCACGATTTTTTAAAATATGGGCAAGAGAATCATCGCCTTTGTATAGCGGGCTTAAACTGATAGGTTTGCCATCGGTACACAGGTAATCATCCACCAGGGTTTTTGACAAGCCGTCAGAGTTTGTACCGGTAGAACCAAACTGGTAATAATTTTGCCAGGTATTTATAATACCGTCTGCCTGGTTATATGCACCCCAAAACATTATTTCTTTGCTGCTGCTATAACTTACCTGGTTAAATAAATTGAAATAACCATTGGGTACATGTACATTATCTAATTGAAATATCCCTGATGTCATCACCGTATTTGCTGCGGTGGCAGCTAACTGTAAAAAATTGGCACCATTTTGGCCGCTAACACCAAAAGCATCCTTCGCATGGTATTTTTCCCAGGTGCCTTCGTATAAGCACACCCTGGCTTCAAATCCTTCGGCATATTCCTTGTATAGCCGCTGTGTCTGGGCATTACTTTTGGTAGGCAGGTAGCTGATGGCTTTGTTCAGGTCATTTACTATTGAATCCATCACCACATTCCTTGGCAGCCTTGCGGAATATAATAATGCCTGATCGCTGGGATACAAGGGTTTATTTATCCAGGGCATATCGCCGCGGCTTTGCACGGCCTGGAAATACAGCATCGCCCTGAAAAAATAGGCTTCGCCTATATAAGGGGCAACATCGCTTGCCAATGCGCTAACCTTTTGGTAATTCGCCAGAAAATAATTTACATTCCTGATATTGTTCCAATCGGCATAACCACCGTTGCCTGCAGCAGTATTCAGTCCGTTCAATTGCCCATTCACACCCTGGGGCACCATATTGTCGCTATTATCATCCACACTGTATATTCCCAAACTGCCGAAGCCTCTGTAATGAGGGAAAATACCATCTACACTATAAAGATTATTCATGTAATTCTGCAGATCGGTTGGGGTATGCCAATACGCAGCATCAGAAAGACTGGTTGGCGGCGCCTGGTTCAATAAACTATCTTTCTTACATGAAGCAATAGTGAATAAGCTAACTATTGAACAGATATATATAATTTTTATCGGTTTCATTTGTCAATTATTTATGATTATTTAATATTCATTTGTACTCCAAAGGAGTAGGTTCGCTGTAAAGGATAAATTTCTTCATTCGCCTGCAATAGTTCGGGATCCACATATTGGTGTTTAAATGCCCCTGAAAAAGTAAGGGCATTATCCACACTGCCGTACAACCTTAACTGGTAAACATGAAACTTTTGGGTAAGCTGGTTTGGAACAGTATAGCCTAATTGAACATTTTTCAATCGCGTATAGGCTGTGTTTAACAAATATCCTGATTGTGTAATGTGGTCTTTACCACCGCCATTGTTGATATCCAGCAGCGGGAAATAACCATTTGGGTTAGTTGGTGTCCATCTATCCGCTAATTTAGGGGTTACCATACTTTGGTATTCTGAAGTAATGCCCCAAAAATAATTACCGGTTGGCATATAGTCGGCATGCCCTTGTCCCTGGATAAATATTACCAGGTCAATCCCTTTCCAACTAACCCCGGTGGTAAAACCATAGAAATACTTAGGAGTGGTATTTCCTATAATGGTCCGGTCGCCTGGATTAGTAACGGTATTGTTTCCATAATCAATCTTTCCGTCATGGTTAAGGTCGGCATATTGGATATCGCCCGGTTTGAACCCGCTGGCATTAATGGCGGTTTGGCTTGGGGCGCTGTTAACCTGGGCTTGTGTCTGAAATTTACCTACGGTTTTAAAGCCCCAGATGGCGCCCATTGGTTCGCCCACATAAGGTTGAGCAATAAGGCCCAGCGGATTGGTATCGTACTTGGTTACTTTACCTGAGTAATGCGATAAGGTAGCCCTTGCCGTTAAATGTACTTCCCCGAACTGATGCCTCCAGGAAGCGGTCATATCCCAGCCGGTGGTAGTTGACGCAGCGACGTTTACTGTTGGGGCTGAAGGGCCTAATAGGGCCGGAGCAGTAAAAGACGGGGCAAATTGGTTAGTTATTTTTTTATTGTACCAGTCAAATGTAGCGCTGAAATCGGTCAGAAAATCCACATCAACGCCCAAATCAAGCATGGAAGGCCTTGCCCAGGTAAGCGTAGGGCTTACAAAACTGGTAGGACTGGCAACTGAAGGCAAACGCCCGCCGTTTGCCGGGTTAA
>JAQBOS010000281.1 GCA_028287925.1 Mucilaginibacter sp.
ACCACAAGCAGCTTTACTTTATGAACCATGTTATACCTGGCCACCTGATCGAAGGTTTTTTGATCTATGGGTACTGAAGGCGCTTTGCATTCAATCAGCAAGATTTTTTCGCCCGATGAATTGTAAACCACAATATCAGTCCGTTTGGCCATTCCATGCAGTTTGTGGCCACCTTCGAGCTTTATTAATGTTTTTGAATATTTTTTTTGATTGATAAGGTATTGTACAAAATGCTGGCGCACCCACTCTTCAGGGGTAATTATAATGTTCCTTTTCCTGATAATATCAAACAGCGTTAATTGCCCGTTAACATCATTTATTTTAAAAGGATAGGGTGGAAGGTTGAGCGGCAGCAGCAGATCCATATTGCGAAAATGGAAATTTTATAGGGGGAATCCTAATTGGATTGTTAAATGGTTGATTAAGTTGACTAAGTGAATTGTTAATCACTCAACCAATGACTAAAATTCCTTATTTTGCACACTGAAATGACGGCGACCGATATTATAAAAGATCTGAAGAATAAAAAATATAAACCCCTGTATTTGCTGCATGGGGAGGAACCTTATTTTATTGATTTAGTGAGTGAATATGTTGAGCGTAAGCTGTTGCCTGAAGCCGAAAAAGGATTTAACCAAACCGTTCTGTATGGTAAGGATACCGATATAATGACGGTGCTAAATGCTTCCAAGCGCTACCCAATGATGGCTGATTACCAGGTAGTTTTGGTAAAAGAAGCGCAGGATATGAAATGGGGGAGTGACGATGCCGATAAAAAAGGAATAAACCCTTTATTAAGTTACCTGGAGAACCCGCTGCCAAGCACCATTCTTGTTTTTTGCTACAAATACGGCAAATTTGATAAACGTAAAAAGACATATAAGGCCATTGAAAAAAGCGGACTTATTTTTGAATCGGCCGCTTTGTATGATAGCAAGATCCCTGCGTGGATTGAAGGCTTTATAGCCGAAAAAGGTTATAAGATCAATCAGCAGGCCTCCCTTATGCTGGCTGAATATTTGGGTAATGATCTTTCAAAGATCAGTAACGAGCTTGAAAAGCTGATGCTGAATGTACAGGCCGGGCAGGAGATCACCCTAAAACACATTCACGATAATATAGGCATCAGCAAAGAATATAATGTGTTTGAGCTGCAGGCAGCCCTTGGTAAAAAGGATGCCTTAAAGGCTAACCAGATCATCAATTATTTTGAAGCCAACCCCAAGGCAAACCCGATAGTTCTTGTTTTAGGTAATTTGAATAACTTTTTCAGCAAGGTGCTGACTTATCATTATGTAAAGGATAAGTCGCCGCAAAACCTTGCACGGGAGTTGGGCATCAGCCCGTATTTTATAAAAGATTATGAGCAGGCTGCCCGGAGCTATAACTATGGCAAAACCATGCAGATCATCAGCTACCTGCGCGAGTATGATTTGAAAAGCAAAGGCGTTGATTCAAACACCGATAATGGCGGGTTGATGAAAGAATTGGTGTTTAAGATTTTGCATTAGGAGAATCTCCCAATCTCTGTGTTGCTTTGCGGATCTCTTTGTGAACTCAGCGGTTAAAAAATAACCACGGAGGCCGCTGTGGAGACACGGAGAGCACTGAAAAAATGAATTATTTATCAATCCTTTATGGAAAATTTAGCAAAACAGGTTAAAATATTAAAGATCTATGCTATTGTATTAACGATGGTTGTGCTGGCATTAATAGTGTATACGCTTAATTTAAATACCGGCCATTACAAAGAAATAACTGCCGAGCGGATAAACATTGTTGAAAAAACCGGTAAGCTGCGCATGGTGATCAGCAATAGGGAAAGGCAGCATCCCGGCAGGATGGACGATAAAGACCTGCCCACCCGCGAGCGCCCGGCCGGGATGATCTTTTTTAATGACGAAGGCGATGAAGATGGTGGCCTGGTTTACGATGGGAATAAAAACAGCGCCAGCATGACCTATTCATTCGATCAGTATAAAAACGACCAGATCATGCAGTTGCAATATGAGCAGGACAAAGATCATGGCAATATTGTAAGAAGCTATGGGCTAAACATGTGGGACAGGAAGGACGAGTTTACCCTAACCAAACAGCTGGCTTATTACGATTCATTAAAAAAGTTAAATGATACCGGTGCAATGAATAACGGTATTAAAAAACTTAAAGCAGCTGGTAATACGCGGCAAAGGCTTTTTGTAGGTAAAAATGTAAAGGGCGAAGTAGGCCTGTTTCTAAATGATGCAAACGGAAAGCCAAGGCTAAACATCTACATAAACAAACAAAATCAGCCTGTTATTGAAACTTTGAATGAAAAGGGTGAGGTGATTGGTACAAGGTAAATATCCAAATTGTCATTGCAGGTAACAACGCAGCAAACTCACCGCTATGCAGGTCAATGAACTTGTGGTATTACACCTGCAATGACAAGATGTTTAATTAAGCTTTTTCGGCAAACTTATCCAGCGTTATTCTTATCCTGTCGTCCGTCATTTCATCCATTTGAAATAGCAGGGTAACTTTTCCCTCTTTGCCTTCAATAGTAAGGGTAACCGGCATGTCTTTGCCATCGCGTTGTGCAACACCATGGATAACGGTTTTCCCATCTTTAAAAGGTACTTTCCAGTTACAGGTATTTGATTTTATAATGGCTTTTATTTTAGGATCGCCATTAACAACAACGTTAACTTCTGTTTTGTTAATTTCAATAGCTACAGCTTCATCTTCTGATCGCAACAGAGCGCCGGCAGCATCTATATGGTCGGTTTTCGACGAGGTAAGCACAACAGTTTTATCGCATTGTGCAAAGCAGGCAACGCTTAAGGCTGCCAGTAAGGTGATGGTTAATAAGATCTTTTTCATTTTTTACGGGTTAATTCAGGTTTATGCCTTCTCAACAAACTTGTCAATTCCAACGCGCACTCTGTCGCCGGCTTCGCCTTCCATTTCAAACAAAAGGGTAACCTTACCATCTTTACCTTCAATGGTTATGGTTACTTTTTTCTCTTCGCCATTATCATTACTCATTTTTATATGGATCACGCTTTTTCCTTCTTTAAAAGGCACTGTCCAGTTGCAGGTATTATCGGTAATGGTGCCATTCATTTTATGATCATCATTTACGCTGATGTCGACCGTGGTTTTAGTGATGTCAATCTCGGCCGTTTCATCATTTGTGCGGGTTACAGCGCCAGCTGCGTCCAAATGATCTGTTTTTGATGATGTAAGCACAAGCTTTTTATCGCATTGTGCAAAGCTTACCGCGCTTAAACCTATCAGCAGGGAAAGGGTTAGGATGATTTTTTTCATGGGAGGGTATAATTAGTGAATTAGTGAGTTAATGAATTATTAAATGTATTTGAGTGTTTTCTCTTTCGGACTTCCGGACTTTCCCGACTTTCGGACTTTTCCTGTCTCTACCCTCACTTCCCCTTCAAAACATTACTCACACCATCGCACATTTTCTTAATGCGGAAGTATGAGGCGGTGGAGTTTTTCTTTTTATTAATTTCTATTTTCAGGTTACCCGGCGATTCTTTTACATAAAAATCGGTTCCGTCTGCAAGGGTGGTAGTAACATTAAAATAGTCGTGGGTTGATCTGAAAAGACTATTGGGTTTAATGCTGTGGTTAATATAGCCCTGTACACGGCCGGTATAATTTTCATCAAATGATGCGTCATACGAATAGGTATCATCAGTGTCTACTACGGCGATGGAGATATCGCCATTGTTTTTTTGAAGTTTTACCCAGCCTATGAAAATGCTCAAAGACACGAGACATAAAGCTGCTATAAAAAAGCTTGTTTTCATTTTATTGTTGTTTAGGGTTAATGATCCTGTTTGTTGGTTTAGAGGCTTTATTTCTTATTAGACTATCTAAGTTGCTAATATGTTACAAAGATATATGTTTAATACAGTAATATGCAATACATAGTTCTATCTATTTTTTATAAATTAATTTAATGTATTGATAATGAGGAAGATAATTTTATTAAAAAAATGAACTTTGTTGGATACTGGAGGGAAATGGGCTTTGAAGGGATGGTTTGGGAGAAGTATTAAAAGAGAAAGAATGACCCTTTTATGGTGTTTTTAAGAAATGCGGTACCACCGCACCGCCCGTTCAAGTGTCCACACTTAAACTATTCATGTGGTTATCGTAAGCGTAGACGCTTACAATTATAATTATTCAAGCGGAGGACGCTTGAACAGGCGGACTTATTAATCTGTTTAAAAAAACAAGTTACCTGAACTTGAAGAATAGGTGTTCTGAAGAGTTAAAATAAAGCGCCACTCCGTGTGATTCTTTCCTTGGGAGGAATCACACGGAGTGGCGCCACTTTTTTAGTAGGGGGATCCTGTTTTTAGTCCTCTACTTAACTTTAATTTTTAAACCGGCGTTAACAACAATACCATCTAGCGGGGCATACAGATCCCTGAAAACAGGGTTGGTTATTGTGCCTGTATAAATGCTTCCCCATCGGGTTTGCCTTTGATCGGTAAGGTTTTCTGCATTGATAAATATGTCAAAGTGTTTCCACATTTTTTGAACAAGAAGCCCGAATGTATAAAATCCACGGCCGGTTGTTCCGTCGCTTAATAATTGTTTACTGTTGTAAAAACCTTCAATTCCTGCCCTAAAGCTGTTTTCAATTTCATAGGTAACATCTGCGCTGATCCTGTTTTTTGGCGTAAGCGGTTGCGTTGATGTTATGCCGTTAAAATGTTGTTTGGTATCGGTGTAAGTATAGCCTAAATAGATCCCTAAATCATCCATAAATATTTTAATATTTGTTTCCGAACCTTTGCTTGCCAGGTTTCCCGGTGCATTAGCATATATGTTGTTTTGCAATAAAAGCGGCTGGTTTACCCTTGTATAAAAAAACAGCTGGTTAATATTTACAACCGCATCGCCAATAGAATTGCGATAGTTAACATCCCCATTTAAGCCGTATGATTGCTCGGCTTTTAGATTTGTAATTGATACCGGCTGAATATCTTTATACCCCTGTTCTTCTGTTTGATCGCTAAATATAGTGGGCATTTTATAGCCCAGGCCGCCTCCTAATCTGCTGGTTAAATGTTTATCCAGCTTAAACAAAGCATTTATCCGGGGCAATATGAAAACACCATTGGCCTTATTTGCAGGTGCTGGTGTATTATAATCTGCCCTCAGGCCGGTCTCCAATGAAAACCAACCGTTTGCTTTATAGATATTTTGAACAAACCCGCCCCAGGTATTAATGCTGTAATTTAAATAGGCCATAGGGGAAGGTACTACCAGCTTGTCGGTCCATAAGTTACCGCCCAGTACCCAGTTAAATTTTTTGTTATGGTACACATAATTTACTTCGCTGTATGACGATGTTTGCCTGCCTGTGAAGCGGTATCCCGGCTCAGATAATGTGCGGTTAAAATAACCGGTAGTGTTCTTAAAATTAAGTTGACTTGCCGTATCAATTTGATGGGTAAATGAGAACTGGGCAGAAAACCGGTACGACTTATTTTGTTCATAGTATTGATGCACATTGGTTGGATTACCATTAACCAGCTGTACATCTCCGCCCAGCCTGTTTTCATAGGTGCCGTTTAACCCTATCCAACCTGAATCCTTATCATTCAGGTAAAAAAACAGCTTAGGGTTTAAAGTGAACCTGTTTGTTTTGGGGATGGCGGTAAAGTCGGTACCGGCAGGAGCGTAAGCGCCATTATAGTTATAAGATCCAAATATCGTTGTTCCTACATGCTTCCATTTTTGCGAGTAATAGCCGTTAGCGTCCCCGCCCTTAGCAGTAGTGCCGTTTAGTAAAAAAGTTAGCTCCGGCTTATCCTGAGGGGTTTTGCTGATCAAATTCACCAATCCGGCTATTGCACCGCCACCATACAAAGTTGAAGCCGAGCCTTTTATAAATTCAACCTGTTTTAAATCCAGCGGCGATACCTGTAACAAACTTAATCCCCCCGAAAAACCCTGGTAAAGCGGCATGCCATCCTTTAATAACTGAGTATACCTGCTGTTAAGCCCCTGGATTCTGAAGTTAGCCGTACTGCTTACCGCAGATGTTTGCTGAACCTGGATGCCTGTTGTTTCGCCCAACAGCATTTTAATGTCGCCGGGGCGCATGGTACCCTTTTCGTCAAGTTCTTCCTGCGGCAGGGCTTCAATCCGGGTGGGAATATCTTTTAGGTTCTGGTTAGTCCTGGTGGTTTGGATAGTTACTTCTGCCAGCTCACCAGCTAAGGGTTCGAGGTAAATTTCTAACACTTCGCCGCTGTTTTTTGCAGGTAGGGTTAAGGTTTTGTCCTGTGAGATATAACCAACAAAGCTGAACGTAATTATTACTTTCCCGTCCGGGATCTTCTCAATAATGAGCATTCCGGCGGTATCAGCAGTTCCCCCTTTTTTTAAAGCGGAAACGGTAGCAGTGGCGCCCGGTAATGGTAGTTTTGTTTTATCGTCCCTTATTACGGCTTTAATTATATTTTGAGCATAAGCAGCGCTGCAAGCCAACAGCGCCACAAGGGTAAAAAGTTTTTTCATGAAATAACAGGTAAGTACGCCGTTAAAAAAACAGCTATAAAAAGCGTTTAGCCTCCCAATAAAAGAAGCCGGTAATTAATAAAAAGCAGGAGAAGGGCTAAGCTAGCGGCGGACGGAACAATTCTGAATAAAAGGCGGTTACTTCGGTTGGGTTTTTTAAAGGGGTATGAAGTATTTTAAAATCCTTTACAAACAGGTAGGGCAATTTAAGATCGCAATAAAAGAAGCTTGAAACGGTGGGTGAATGCTGAAATTGAACCGATAGGGCTGAACTTTCGGGTTTGTCGCTTTTATTATGGCCTAACAGGGTTTTACCGGCAAACAGGTAATCTCCAATAAAATCAACGATGCCATTTTCTTCAGGAGTCGCCAGTTTTTGGTAGGACTGGTACATTTTGGGGATATCATTCATCAAAGAAAAATCGCAAAGCGGTAAGAAAGCACTCCCTAATAAAAAGAGGCACGCGAAAAAGTAAGCGGTGATTTTTCTTAGCATTGGGTACAAAAATAGAGATTTATTTGGGAGGAGGTGAAATTTGGCTCAATTAATCCAGGGAAATCGCTTTTAGAATTTCTATCGGCATTTGTAACGCAGGCCTTCGACCTGCGCTGATGTATTACGGCCTTTCAGGCCTTTAACATTGTAGCAGAACCAAAAACATCATGCCCCCAAGAGATAGTTCTTCACTATGCTACCCATGATAAGTTATATTAAACATGCAATGGGGTGTCATCCTGAGTAATATATTTTTGCGCGCAAACAATCGCATTGAAAATGACATTTATAAATAGTTATATATCAATCAATTAGTATACTTGTCATTGGCAGCCTGTCGAAGGGCGACGTGTGCAGTGGCCTATCCGCTTGCTAAGCATGGTGCAGAGGCCTTTGCCCGCGTCGTGGTTCGACAACCATGACAGCCCACCCTTGTCATTCCTCCTTCAGATTCCGCAGGAGTTTATACCTCAGGATGACAAAAAAACGCATAAATAATCCTTACGAATCCCCCTTATATTTCACTTCAAACAATTTATTCGGCTTTAAATAAATATAATCGTTTTTAAGATCGAGGATCATGTTAAAGCGCTTCAGGGCGTCGTTGCCGAAGAAGTTGAGCGTATTTTCTACGCGGATCTTGCTGCTTAACACAACGGTTGGGATATTGGTGAGCGTGAAGCCATTGAGCTTCAGCACCGGGGCAATAACCGTATTGGTTTCGTATTTATGGCCGTCAGCATCGCGGATACTGGCGGTTTTGATCACCTTTAAATTAGTGGGGAAGTTTTGTTTGGCGGCCCATTCGCCGTTTAAAATGACAGCTTCGGCCGAGCCATTGTCCATGATGAAACCGCCGGTGTATTGTTTGCCCGCTATCTCGAAGGTGGCCTTAATGTAGGGGTCGTAACGGGTGAAGCCTAATTTTGCTTTGGTGTAGCCTTTTAAACCCTTTGGCAGTTGCGAGTGAATGATCATCAGGCTTTTGTCGTAATCAAGCTCCACAATTTTATCATTGAACACGGTCCAGCCGATGCGGCCGTCCATATCGTCGGCAGTTAAGTTGGTGGCTGAAACAGGGGGATCATTCCAGATCATATTGCCTACCTGCAGCTTAAATACCTTTGCCAGCTTGTTGTAGTTTGGTTCGGCTTTGCCCGCTATGGCATCGGGCTGGTTAGCCAGCAGCTTTGTTTTTTTTAGGATGGCGTTCTTCGTGATATGAAAATCGAAGGAACTGATATCAAAATGCATGTTCAGCGTATCGGTATCGTTAATAACGGCCTTTACATGGATGGCGTTAGCCCCCGTAAGCGTGAAGGGAATAGTATCGTTGCTAACCACGTTCCTTTTCAGCGGATCTTCCGGCGGGATGGCGCTGGCGATTTGCGTAAAGCAGGAATCCTTGCCATTGAGCAGGATCACGAAGTTAAACCGCGTTCCCGGCTTTACCTTTACTTTAATGGAATCGAGATCGGTATAAAAGGTTACCCATTTTGTTTTATGGGACCTTTCAGCGGTGTAAACATCCGGCCTGGCGCCCGGCGAAAGCGACCATGCATTTTTATCCAGGATGCCGCCGTCGTTAATGGCTACCTTTTTGGAGGTTGCTTTGATAACCGGCAGCGTTGTTTGGGCGAAGATGGACTGGGTTAGGAGCAGGGCAAATAGGAGGTGGAGGTATTTCATGGGTGTTGTCGTGAATTAGACGGGCTTTCGAAGATACGGAAGAAAATTGGGTGTGCAAAAGGTATAGATACCGCTCCGCCCGTTCAAGTGTCCACACTTGAATGCAAAGAGTTTAAGCGTCTACGCTTAAGTCAATTCCGGTGGTTATCGTAAGCGTGGACGCTTACAATTATTATTATTCAAGCGTGGACGCTTGAACAGGCGGGGATACGGAAGTAAATTTAATAGGCAAACCGCTCCGCTTCCGCCCGTTCAAGTGTCCACACTTGAATGAAGAAAAATTTAAGCGTCTACGCTTAAATCACTTCCGGCAGTTATCGTAAGCGTGGACGCTTACTACTAGAATCATTCAAGCGAAGGACGCTTGAACGTGCGGGGTGTAGGCTTTGAAGATACGGAAGAAAAGTTATTAGGCAAACTGTTCCGCCCGTTCAAAGGACGTTCGACGGGCGGGGAGATATATTGTTATACAACATGCTTTACGTTTCCAATCACGAGCCTTTGCGCGCTTTCCCGTGGCTCAGATTCGTGCCAGGGTTGGGAGGCGATATTTGCAATAGTTGATACTGAAGACAACTTTTTAAAATTTCATTTACATTCTTTATACTTATTTCCTCCGAAAACTGCTCAGTATCGATAAATTTAAAATAACCATTTGCTTCGCATCTAGTTGAATTCCTGTTGAAATGTATTGTAAAACTATCGCGAATAAATTCAAATTTCTGTAGATCGTTAATATTGCTATATGTTATTTGAATAAATGGAAGGCTTAAATTGTTCTGGTTTATGCTAAATCTAAAGAGACGAATTTTCCAATAATTTGTTTCATTAAATGTCATGATCAAAGAATAATCCTCCTCTTCATCCTGAAACAAGCTTTGCGGAAAATCAGAATTTTTAGTTGCCAATATTTTGTTTTCATCATTTAATCCCTTGTTAATTGATAAAATCATCTTCTCAATATTATCAAATATTGATGAATAAAATGGTTTCCACTCTTTAGCTAATGTTAGTTCTTTTTCCGAGAGTTCTATTTTTAATTTATTTAATGAAAGATTTAAATCTGGATAATTTTCTTTAAGATCCAATGCCCATTTGTCAAACTCATTGTTCAGTTCATCAAGTTTTGCTGCTTTTCCTACATCATTAGTTGAATTACTTTCTATCTGATGTAAATCTTTGTTAAATTGATTAATTTGATTTATAATAGACTGTTCGCTGATAGAATTATCAACCTTCGTACCGAGACTAACAACATATGATCCAAATGCAAAAATAACTATGCCTAGTAAAATTAAACTCATGTCTTCTTTAATTCTTTTTATTAGCTAACGCAAATTGGTACGACAATATCTCTTGCACGATCGCATTAAGTTCCGCATTTGAATAATAGCTTTTCTCATTTTTCAATATCAAATTAGTGAAATTACCATGTTTTTCAACGTTAAAATCATCTAGCTCAAAAAAAGAAAGTAATATCGTATTTTGTGATTCTTTCGCCAAAATGCTATTGAAAGACACGGCATGGATGACGACGTAATATTCATCAGGCTTTGTTGGATTAGGTGATGGTGAAACATCGGCATAAATTGTCAAAACCATGTTGGGCTTAAATTCCAAGTCTAAAAAATATGGATCTTTCTTTATGAAGAAATCATGTTCGGTCATTTGATCTCCATGAATATGTATTTTTATATTATTGGGCGATGTAGCTTTGTTAATAGATGCTGCCATTTTTAAAATGTCGGAAAAAGCCTTGTTTAAAAGAGAATTCCACTTTCCCTGCAGTTTGATCTTTGCCTCTTTCTTGTTTAAAAGTTGTTTTTCGTTGTTAATTTCAATTTGGTCATAATTATTTTTTAGGTTTTTAGCCCAAGTGTCAAATTGGTTTTGTATCGTATCTATTTTTTTTTGTTTTTCAATTGGGCTTAAGTTAGATGATTCTGTAAAATTGAGTTTTTTTTGAAATGTATCGAGTTTTTGATTTACTTGCTCTAAACCCTTGTCTCCGTAAGTTAGACTGCCCCAAGAGATAATAAAGGTTCCACAAGCCATCATTGACAATCCTATTATCGTTAGCTTATTGACCGTAAATTTCATCATATAAATATAGAGAATATTAGTATAGATTTCTCACCCAATCCGTTGGTCGGGACTTCCGTTCCCGCAGATTCTCTCATCAAGAAGCCTGCGATAGTTTGCAATCATTCATGCGCATGGATAATGCCAGCCGCATACTGAGCATGCGGGTGCAGGGTGCCTTTCAGGAGAATCTGCGAAAATAAAATAACAAGAATACAAAGTAACATCAATGAGATAAAGTCATTTTAGATACTTGTGATTTTTGAAAAATATCATTTGTGTTATTTTTCTCATTATGGAAAAACACATAGGTTTTTGTTTGACCGATATAATAATAATCCTTATTAGAATTATGAACAACTTTATCTATTGTAATTGACTCATTTATGTTTTCTTGCCGATATTTAACTGCTAAAGCTGAAACATTGCTCCCCCATAATGATCCCATAAAATATATGGATATAATAGGTATGAAAATAAAAACAGCTTTATTTAATTCATATTTATAATGCTTTAAATATAATCCACCCAATTGAATACTTAGATATATCCCTATAGTAAAGCCTATCCCGCTCAGTAAAAAAAATTGATCATATTTATCGAAGGTTCTTGAATTTAAGTATTGAACCCCGCAATAAATTAAAAGAATTAATAATAGCAGACAACTTAAATATTCCAAGATATTTAAAAATTTCATACTGTTTTTGAAAAGAACTTCGTAGTCTAAATTTCCACTTTCTAGTTCATCTTTGAAAGGATTTTTGATTGTAGGAAAAGTAATTCCAATAAAGGAATATAGAAGTATTGAGAACAAATCAGTAATTCCCTGTGATATAAAATCCGATAATTCAGTATAATTAAAGATAGATAGATTAAAAACCGAATAAAATGCAACCAATCTAAAACACCCTAATGTAATTATAACTCCTGTCAATAAAGGAACATATTCAATTGCTGATAAAAAGACACTTTTAGGTTTTTCACTCATACTGGCTTGATAAGGCTTTTCAAATATAATAATTAAAAACCTTGTCTATAAATCTGAAAAATAATCTTCTATGGATTATTTTTCAGTTCGCGCAAAGTCTCTTTTCAGTCCAAGCAGGTTCATCGAGGATCCTTCGATGGTTTACAATAATTCATACGTATGGATAATGCCGGATTCCTCTCCTGCTATCGCAAGTGTTTTTTCTCTGCCAAACTGCAAGTGCCCCCGCGTTCCATTTTTCACACTGGAACACCCGGAACGCTATGAAACATTCTCATTATCAGCATATTTCATTTTTACACATTGTAAATACCTGATAATAAAGCGTTCTGTAATTGAATGTTTTTTGATGAGTTTATGTAATTAGTTTATAATCAGCGTGTTTCACTTTGCTCCATGCGTTCCATATAAACTTTTTTCAGGACGATACAGTGTGTCGTCCTGAAAAAAGTTTACACTTTTGATGATTAATTCTGATGTGCGTTTACACTTTATTTTAGTCCTGTAATGAGTTTACACTTTTCTAAAGATAAAGAATAACTGTTGTTGTTTGTTTGTCGTGTTCCGAATGTGGGAAACTCCTTCAGTTTTCCATATTCGGAACATGTTTTTCTTTTTTTGCTTCTTTTTTTCTTTTTGTTGCCCCCTTTCCTTTTGTATACAACTATGCTGCCGGACTTTGGCTGTGCCGTTTAAATAAGCTTCTCCACCGGCGTTTGATTGGCCCTGTTTGCATATGCGCTTTGTCAGGGGTTAGCATATCCACACTACTATGCGGACGGAGCCGATTGTAGGTGTCGATAGCGATCTCTGCCGAACTTTGGGCTTGCTTAATATTGGGATAAACCTCCTCCAGTAATTCCTGTTTAAGGATTCCGTTTACTCTTTCCGCGATGGCATTATCCCTGGGGTCGCCGCTTTGGGTCATGCTGATATTAATGCCGGCGGATTTCAATAAACTTACATAGCTGTCCGAGCAATATTGTGAACCACGGTCGGAATGATGGATCAGCGAGGTATCACCAGTTCTGCCTTTAAGGGCCATTTCCAAAGCTGTAAAGGGGCCCTCTGCCGATAGATCCTTGTTCATGCAAAAGCCCACGATCTTCCGGCTATAAGCATCCGTAACCAGGCTCAGGTACGCGAACCTGTTCTTTTGCAGGTGTATATAAGTAATATCACTCACCCACAGCTCGTCTGCACGGCCCAGTTTAATATCCCTGATCAGGTCGGGATATTTCTTCATCCAGTGATTGGAGTCTGTTGTCCGGGAGCCCCTGCGCCTTCGCTTTCTGATCTGAAGCCCATTCTCCCGCATCAGATCAAAAAGCAGATCCCGGCCTATATACATGGAATGATCTGCCATAAACGGGCGCATCATTTCATGCAACTTCTGGCCCCCAAGTTTTGGTTGCAGGACACGATGATGGATGATCTGCCCGATCAGCAGATCCTCTTCCAGCGCTCTTTTACCTGATGTTTTCTGATACTGATAATACGCCTGCGGCGAATAACCAAGCAGCCTGCAAAGCTCACGAAGTCCACGTGAGCAGCTTTGCATTTTCATTTGGACCGCCTGGTGCCATGTTTTTTTCGCAGGTCGATACCAAGCTCCTTACTGGATATGTCGAGCATTAGATCCTGTAATTCGATCTTAAGCCTGGCCTTGCGTAATTCCTCCTTTAACAGGTTTATATCTTCAGGCAATGATTCTGCTGCTAATGGTATTTTAGCCTGTTTTTTCGGTTTGCCCATAATTAGTCGGTGAATTGACGCAATCGGTAAGCTGTATTTTTTTCCTAAGCTACGATAACTTAATCCATCCACCCTACGCTCTTCTATGATTTGAGCTGCTGTATTTTTGTCCATTTGTTTACTTTTTTGTGTAAACCTATTTCAGGACAAGACACAGTCCCCGCAGATTCGCTCATCGAGGACCCGGCGATGGTTTGCAATTATTCATGCGCATGGATAATGCCGGCCGCCTACTGAGCATACGGGCGCAGGGCACCTTTCCGGAGACCCGAAAACAAAAAATGGTATGCCTGATTATCAATACGTTAGTCGGTACTTACCATTGCTTAAATACTAAACAATCTGATAATCAGAATGTTTCACTGTGTTCGGGGTGTTCCATGTAAAAATGGAATGCTGGAACACTTGCAGTCTCCGCAGGGTCTCTCATCGAGGACCCTGCGATGGTTTGTAATTATTCATGCGCATGGATGATGCCGCATACTAAGCATGCGGGCGCAGGGGCCCTTTCAGGTTTAAGTTAACCCATAAAATTAAGGACTGTTGTTAGCAAAGCTAAAGCCGATCATCAATGACTGAAAAAAGGAGTATCCTTTCCAAAGGGTCTGCCATCCAGGCAACCCTTTGCTTTTAAGCCCCTGGTGTCCACCCATTCG
>JAQBOS010000314.1 GCA_028287925.1 Mucilaginibacter sp.
TTTGCCTGGCCGGGATAATGGGAGGTGTTTGCCACAAAGTAAATATCTGTATTGTTGTCTTTTCTATGGATGTTTTTGATCACCATATCCATGTTACTTAATTGCAAACCAAAGTCATTCAATGAATTCGGTACATAATGCCCCCATTGCAGTACAGCTTCACAACGTTGCCAGTAATTAACTATGGCTTTCGCGGGCTTCCACCAGGTTTGCGTGCGATCAAAATGGGTGCCCCATTGCCCCATAGTAGCGCCTGGCAGATATTTGTCATCCCAGGGCTGCTGAACAAAGCGGTGTAATATTATTTTGTTAACGCCTGCGCAAAAGGCTTCATCAGCTACAGGCTTTAACCATGACGGCGTTTCACTCCACTTGCTATCGGCCGGCTGACCGGTTAATGCCTCAGCCGCCAGGATGTTTTGATTTGACCTTCTTAAGGAGATGATCACGTTTTCAAGCTCGTACGGAGAATAAATGCCGTCATGGGTCCAAAATTCTCCCATTACATTTGAGACTATTGGCAGCACATCATCTGCGCGCCAGGGCCCTCCATACGGCTCAGACAAGAATTTAAGATTGGCTGCTTTAAGCTTTTTAGCGATAGTAGTAAAATAAACATCCCGGTACAGGTCCTGAACAGTTGCTGAAAAATCAAGCCTGAAACGTTCTGTTTGTTCCCGGCCTTCAATGGTACGGCCGGCAAACACTGCCAGGTATGGAAGCAGGTCGTATCCCCTGCGCGACGAAAATTGTTCCCGCATTTTTGGGGTCCATGAGGCATCGTTTTCTTCGTAGCTGTCAAAGTAAACGTGATCAATTGTTTTGCCTACCAGATCGCCGAGATGGCTTTTAATTTCACCTATTACATGGTCCATATGAAACTCGACCGCCTGCTGGCTCATTTTATCGCATTCAAGGCCTGTGGCCTGCCATTGGGCAGGCTGCACCTGTTCGCCCAGTGTGGTATGTCCAAATCTATACACTACCCAATCACCTTCAGGTGCATCCCATTGCAATTTTCCATCGGGTGTCATTAACGGGGTCAAATCAATGATGTTTTTTTTGAGGACAGTATCTTTTGCGGGCATGGCCAGCACCGCAATGTCTTTATAATATGTTTTGCGCTCCGGGATCTCCGGGATCTCTATCTTACCATTTTTAGGATTATACTTTGGAAAACGCGCATTAGCATGAATGTCAACTTTAGGTTTATCTAAATTTATTTCCTGCTGTCCTTTTTTTCCTCTTACCGTTTTTTGCGACCAGCAGATCTGCTGCATGGAAAGCTCGGGTGTTATCCAAACGCCGCCGCTGGTGGCGTAACCGGCGCCGTTAAACAGGCCCATAGTCATTTTTAGCCTTTTTGATTCTTCGGCTGCATGCTTTACCAGTTTCCACCAGGGTTCTGTCCATGCAATAACTTCCGGAGTGGGGTCTTTATCTATCGGGCTGCCCCAGGGGTTGGTTATATCTGCAAGGCCCAGCATGGTTGTTGAATTAAAGCCTTCTTCCTTAAGCGCCTCTAAGTCTTTTGTTATCCCCTGTTTACTTATATTGGCGCCCATCCACATCCACAATACGCCGGGTTTTGCGGATTCGGGCGGATTTAAAAAAAGCTGTTCGGGACCGATTGGTGATGGTTTAGGAGCGATCTTTTTGCCAGGCTGTGCTATTGAGATCAAGGTATTGAAAATTAAAAATAAGGAGAACGTAATACCTGTTTTTAAGGAATTCATTTGGGTTTAATTAGGCTGTTGCGTATTTGATGCTTTAAATATAGAGATTGCTTTGAATAATTAATGTTTACTGATTAATACAAGCACCGGTTTTGTTAAGATCAGCAATGAAAAAAATTGATTAGACAATACTTTATGTGCCCCGTTATTTAAGTCATGAATTTAGAACGGTCAAAGATGAGTCAATTTTGCAGACAGACTAATTAAATCAGTTTTACAGCGCCATATTTACACTATGAATCAACAACAACTATTTGTTCAAATGGCCCTGCACAGCTGGAATACCCAGGTAGCAAGAGCCGAAAAAATATTCAACAGTTTTACTGAAACAGAGCTGGATACACCGATAGCTCCCGGTAAAAATCGTATTATCTATCTGTATGGACACCTTGCTGTATACCACGACGCATTAAAGGAAACCCTTGGATTGGGCAAATTCACCAGGCCTGAACTCGCCGCTGTTTTTCTGCAGAGTCCGGACAACCCCGGCAGTACAACTTTGTTACCTGTTGAATTAAAAGAATACTGGACCAGCATTCATAATGAATTAAAAGAGCTGTTTAGCAACTTGCCTGCGGAAGAATGGTTTAAACGCCACAATGCAATGACTGATGAAGACTTTGAAAAAGATCCCTCAAGAAACCGCTTAAGTGTCGTACTAAACCGGGCAAATCATATTGCATATCACATAGGACAGATTAATTTGGTAAAACCGATAAATAATTAACAATATTTGCAGTTGAATAACTCAGTATGACCAAATTATTTGTTGTAGGCATCCCACGGGACATGGATGAAATTGAGCTCCTGGAACTTTTTAGCGCATACGGGCAGGTTAGCGCGGTAACCATTGTTACAGATATTAATTCCGGAGAAAGCAAAGGCTTTGGATTTGTACACATGGAAGACCAGCCCGGGGCTGAACGGGCCATTCAGGCACTTAATGGTGCGGAGATAGATGACCGGAAGATCAGCGTACGGATAGCGGAAAGTAAACAGGCCGAACCTGTACAACCCGTACAATCTGAAAAAAAGAAACGCCCGAGATTACGCGGCTAAAAAGATTTTTATATTTTCGTGGCTTTTAAATACAAAACATACACAATGGAAAAATTTAATGCTCTAAAAGAATTGATCGCATCAGCAGAAAAAGATGCAGCCGCATTTTATGACAAAGCAAATAATGCTGCAGGAACCCGTTTACGTAATGCAATGCAACAATTAAAGGTTGCTGCAACAGAGATCCGTAAGGAAGTAACTGAAAAGAAAAACGCTTAATACTTTATAGCGTATAAAATTGGTATAAGCCCGGCAAAGCCGGGCTTTGCTATTTATTTTAATTTAGCGGTACATGAATATGGTAAAGTCTTCTCCTCTCCATTGACCGTGTTCCTCCCCGTTGGCTGTGTCCTCACAGCCAACGGGGAGGACATTCCCTTCATATCCATATAAATTTTCTGCAGGTCGTGACTATTTTTTATCTTTTACATAGCTCCAAACCAATACATTTTCGATTAACATGGCGGTTGGCTGTGAGGACACAGCCAACGGGATAGGAGGCTAAAAGACCGCACTATTTGATCTACGATACGGCATCTTTGCTATAGCATGTAATCAGTGGTACATGTAGATGGTGAAATCCTCATCGCTATAGTCATTTATCATTTTTACTTCTCTGCAGATTGATGCGCAATAATCCATTATCTGAACGGGGTCATAAGCTACTATCACCTCGTTGGGTATAATTTTATTCAATAAATTGAAACCTAAACCCAGTCTACAACTGTTAAATAATGTAGAAATTGCCTTAAAAATGTATTGGGGATCTTCGCTCTTATAATTCAGGGAACCGCTTGCCACCACATAATCAGTAAGGGGAAGATCTATTGTATTAAAGTTGCCGGATATAAAAGTTGTTTGTGGCAAATGCCCATACCGATTGATCGCTTCCTCCAGCATCTCCGAGATTTGCTCTATCCCAATATAAGTTGCATCGGGATAGATCTCCCTGAAATCGCCATAACCACAGCCTACGTCTAATACCGAATGACTATTCATATTTCCCAAACCTGCCAATGCTTTAAACCTTATGTTTTGGCTTTCTTCATCCAGCCACCCCAATGCGCGGCTGCTTTGGCTGCCATATACGCGGATCATGTAGCGGTGATACAGGGATATAGAATCAGAATCGTTTAATGAGTTCATGGATGAAGTTAATAGTCTTAAGTAGAAAGTCTCAAGTCAAATTTAATTTTTTTTACTCAAAACTCAGGACTTTCGACTTAAAACTAACCTCTACTAAACACTTGTCGCTTCCACCTGTACCGATGAAACTTTACTATAATCAGGCACAAATGTTTCCGGACTGCTAATGGCCATGTCTTTTTCAAAGTTTAACGGATAGGGGCTTATTAATAAGCTGCCTTTTGGGATATAAGGAAAGAGCTCGCCATAAGTAAGGATCCTGCTGTGACTGATTCGCCTGTAAATAAATTCACGGTGAAGATCGCAGGGCTTCTTCAGGCCTGCAGCGCCTAACATTTGGAGGGCACTGCTCACCGTCATTTTTTGGAAGTTGGCTACCCTTACTTTTTTATCCTGCACTACCAGGCCTTTCATCAGGCTTTTATCCTGGGTGGCCACACCAGTTGGGCAGGTATTGGAATTACATTCAAGCGCCTGGATACAGCCAAGGGCAAACATCATTCCCCTGGCGCTATTGCACATGTCAGCGCCCAGCGCAAAATTCTTCACCAGGTCAAAACCGGTAGCTACTTTTCCTGATGCAATAAGGCGGATATGTTTTTTAAGATCAAAGCCGGTTAGCGCATCGTAAACAAAAGCCAGAGCTTCCCTTAACGGCATTCCCACCGAATTTGAAAATTCAAGCGGTGCGGCGCCTGTTCCGCCTTCGCCGCCATCAACCGTAACAAAGTCGGGATAGATCTTTGTTTCGATCATGGCTTTGCAAATTGCAATGAACTCGCTTTTATGGCCAACGCAAAGTTTAAAACCGATGGGCTTGCCGCCTGAAAGGTCGCGCAGCTTTTTAATAAAATACATAAGCTCCAGCGGTGTACTGAAAGCAGTATGGTAGGGGGGAGAGATCACATCTTCACCCATCTCAACCAGCCTGATCTTAGCAATCTCCGGGGTGACTTTGGCGGCAGGCAAAATTCCACCGTGGCCGGGCTTTGCACCCTGTGAGAGCTTGATCTCAATCATTTTTACCTGCGGCAGTACCGCCCTTTGCGCAAAAGCATCAAAGTCAATGGTTCCATCTTTATGCCTGCAGCTGAAATAGCCGGTACCTATCTGCCAGATAATGTCGCCACCTTCCTGCAGGTGATAATCGCTTAAACCGCCTTCACCGGTATTATGGGCAAAGTTGCCGATCTTAGCGCCTGCATTTAGCGCAAGGATTGCGTTTTGACTTAACGACCCAAAGCTCATAGCCGAAATATTGAAAATGCTGGCCGAATAAGGTTGAAGACAATCCGGACCGCCTACCTTTACCCTTGGCGATTCTTTAAGCTGATCGTGTGAAAGTGCGGCAATGCTGTGGTTTAGCCACTCATAGCCATTTTGGTAAACATCCAGTTCGGTACCAAAGGGTCGGGTATCATCTACTTTTTTTGCACGCTGATAGATCACGCTGCGGTTTTGCCTGTTGAAAGGTGTCCCGTTAGTATCGCTTTCTACAAAATACTGGTACACCTTGGGGCGCAGGTCCTCCATCACAAACCGTAAATGCCCGAATACCGGGAAGTTACGGGTTATGGTATGCTTTTTTTGAAAAAAATCATAAATGCCAAGCAGGAACAGCGGGCCGAATATGGTAAACGACCAAACAGCCGGCTTCCAGATCAGGCTCCAGCCAATCAATAATGCCAGTATTAACAGGTTTGAAAATATAAAGAGTTTGCGCATGATACAGGGGTTTATACAAAACTAAAATTTTGATGTGTATAAATCGTTAACTGATCACATTTATCCGGGGCAAGTGCATTAAAAGGAGGCTCCGATGGAGCCAAAACAAGAATATTAAAACAGGTTTAATTCGTGGCGGATAACCTGTGCCTGGCCAGTAGTCAATTCTTCAACAATAGTAAATGACTTTAAATTTGGCGCAACAGTAACGATCTTTATGGAGTGATCGGGATATTCCAAATAACTTTGATTTTTAGGTAGTTTGTTTGACCATATCAAAAAGGGCTTCCCGTTATCAAGCTTTTGCCTTCTTAAACGCCTTACAACCGTACCGCTAATCGCTTTTAATTCCTCAATAGTACCCATTTGTTTGCCTTTCTATGAATCAAATATACTGATTTTCACTTTTTTATTGTTATATGTAAGTTATTAGAACCAGTAGTTTTCCAAGTGTATTACATTTATCCACAAAGGTTGCAGCACTATTACCAATTGGCTACTTTCGGCAAGTATGAAAGTGATCATCGCCGAAAAACCATCTGTAGCCCGTGAAATAGCAAAAGTATTTGGCGCTACCACAAAAAAGGACGGTTATATGGAAGGCAAGGGCTATACCTTTACCTGGGCCTTCGGTCATTTATTGCAACTGGCCCCTCCGCAGGAGTATGGCTTTTATGGCTGGAATGTGCAAAATCTGCCCATGCTACCGCAAAAATTTAAGCTTTCCATCCGCAAGGTAAAATCAAAGGACGGCATGATAGAAGATCCGGGTGTGCGCAAGCAGCTGGATATTATAAAAGCTTTATTTGACGAGGCTACCGAGATCATAGTGGCAACGGATGCCGGGCGCGAAGGTGAGCTGATCTTCCGGTACATTTATTATTACCTGAAATGTAAAAAGCCTTTTAAAAGGCTGTGGATCTCATCACAAACAGATGAAGCGATAAAGGACGGTTTCCGGAATTTAAAGCCGGGATCGGATTATGATACCCTTTTCAACTCTGCACATTGTCGTTCACAGTCTGATTGGCTGGTGGGGATGAACGCAACACAGGCATTGAGCCTGTCATCGGGCACCAGGTCGGTGCTTTCACTGGGCAGGGTACAAACGCCTACGCTGGCCATGATCTGCTCACGGTACCTGGAGAATAAAAATTTTGTACCCGAACCTTTTTACCAGGTAAGTATTATGGTAGATAAGGAAGGCCAGGTTTTTAAAGCGATATCCGAAGAAAAATATAAAACAAAAGAAGCCGCACAGCAAATTGTTGACCAAGTGCTGGATCTTGGGAATATATTAAGCGTGGAAGCCAAACCGCGGAAAGAGCCACCACCCTTATTGCATGACCTGAGCAGCCTGCAGCAGGAGGCGAACAAAAAGAAAGGTTTTACAGCCGACCAAACGCTTACCCTTTTGCAAAGCCTGTATGAAAGCAAGCTGGTAACCTATCCGCGTACAGGCAGCCGCTATATTGGCGATGATGTTTTTGCCGGTGTGCCGCAGCTGATTAACAAGTTTAAAGATCACCCGGAATTTGGGAAACAGGCAATAGCGCTTGCTGAACTTAAGCTCAACAAACGCAGCGTTAACGCCAAGAAAGTGACCGATCACCATGCAATATTGCCAACTGGCGAAGTGCCTTACCAATTAACGCCGGATAAACAGGCTATTTATGACCTGGTTGCCGGGCGGATGCTGGAAGCCTTTCACCAGGATTGTATTAAGGAGATCACGAAGATCACCGTTGTTTCAGGAAGTAAATTCCTGGCCAGCGGTACAGTGATCAGTGTTGCCGGCTGGCGCGCGGTGTTTAACGAAGCGGATGAGGAAAAGAAGGATGAAGAAAATGCATCGCTGCCAAAAGTAAAACAGGGCGAGGATCTGCCGGTGGTTGACAAAACTTTACTGGAAAAACAAACCAAGCCAAAGCCCTTATATAACGAGGCCAGCTTATTAAAAGCACTGGAAACAGCAGGCAAGGAGATTGATGATGAAGAGCTGCGATACGCTATGAAGGATAGCGGATTGGGTACGCCTGCAACCCGCGCCGCCATAATTGAAACGCTGATAAAACGGGACTATATCCTTAGAGAAAAGAAAAATTTGCTCCCCACAGAAACCGGGCTTGCCGTTTATAACGTGGTAAAAGATTATAAAATAGCCCAGGCCGAGCTAACCGGCAATTGGGAAAAACGCCTGGAAGAGATCCGCTCAGGAGCTTCGGTAACAGGTTTCCAGGCTGAGATCAAAGCCTATACACAAACAATTACGATGGAACTGCTGAAAGCGGGTAAAGGCATGGTGATAAAAAAGACGGGGATAGCAGCTTTGTAACTTAATAGCTGTTAATTGTACATTTATTGATTTTATTTCTTTTATTTACAAATCAATTCATTGGATATCCCAGATCTATGAAACCAATTAACCTGTTATTGATCACAATTATCCTGCTATGCGGTAAAGTAATTGCGCAAACTACGCCCGCAGCTATCCATGTTAACCTGGGTAATATAAAAGGGGAGATGAGGCCGATTTGGGCCTGGTATGGATACGACGAGCCTAACTTTACTTATATGAAGGACGGTAGGAAACTGTTGTCTGAACTTGCCGCATTAAGCCCGGTACCGGTATATGTGCGTACGCACAACCTGCTTACATCCGGCGATGGCGTACCGGCTTTAAAATGGGGATCGACCAATATTTATACGGAAGATGCCAAAGGGCACCCGGTTTATAATTTTCATATTGTTGACAGCATTTTTGATACCTATGTAAAACGCGGCATGAAACCGCTGGCGCAAATTGGTTTTATGCCAGAGGCCTTATCTACCCACCCTGAGCCTTACCAGCATCACTGGAAACCCGGTGCCGACTACGGTAAAATAGAAACAGGCTGGGCCTATCCCCCAAAAGATTATAAAAAATGGGGCGAGCTGGTGTACCAGTGGGTAAAACATTGCGTAAACCGCTATGGCAAAAAAGAAGTGGAAAGCTGGTATTGGGAGGTCTGGAACGAACCCGACGGTGCTTATTGGAAAGGTACTGTCCCCGAATTTTACAAGCTGTATGATTATGCCGCCGACGGCCTAAAGAGGGCGCTACCCACAGCCCGCATTGGAGGCGCTAACGTAACCGGCGGCGCCAGTAAATGGCTGGGCGGCTTTATTAAGCATTGTTTAAACGATACCAATTATGTTACCGGTAAGATCGGATCCCCGCTGGACATGGTATTATTTCATGCCAAAGGGTCGCCAACGCTGGTAAAGGATACCGTGGTAATGAGCATCAGGCAGCAGCTCAATAATATTGCGGGGCATTTTAAGAATATAAACACTTTTGAGCAGCTTAAAAACATCCCCATTATCATTGGCGAATCAGACCCGGAAGGCTGCGCTGCATGTGGGATGGCTACCAATCCGGAGAATGCATATCGTAACGGTACTATGTATTCCAGCTATACGGCTGCCGCATTTGCACGTACTTATGAGCTGATAGACATGTATCACGAAAACCTTATAGGCGCTGTTAGCTGGTCGTTTGAGTTTGAGGATCAGCCCTGGTTTGCGGGGTTCCGTGACCTGGCGACCAATGGCGTTGATAAGCCGGTATTAAATATTTTCCGGATGCTGGGGATGATGAAAGGCAAAAGGGTGGAAGTTACCGGGAACCGCATGTACAGCCTTAAAACCGTGCTCGATTCCAGTATCCGCGGCCTTCAAACGGATATTGGCGCGCTTGCTTCCAGTGATGAAAGGTCTCTTGCCGTATTGGTGTGGAACTATGCCGATATGGATAAGCAAAGCCCCGCCGAGCCCGTAAGCGTAACCATTGATGGTTTAAAAAAGTCGGTAACCAAAGCCACGGTTACGGAGTACCGGATAGATAATGCGCATAGCAATTCCTATGAAGCATGGAAAAAAATGGGTTCGCCGCAGCAACCAACCAAAGCACAGATAGGTGAGCTTGAAAAAGCTGGGCAACTACAAAAAATTGGCAAAAGCACGGTACTAAAAGTGATTGATGGAAAAGTAAACATCCGGATTGCATTACCACGGCAGGGAGTATCTCTTTTATACCTTGATATATAATTAACGCTAATGCGTATGCTTAAAAGTTATAAAACATATTGCCTGTTTGTAAGCATCCTCCTAACATCGTTTACAGTTGGGGCGCAGCATCTTAAAGTAATTAACCTGAAATGTGAATCCAGGGTTGATCCTTTAGGGATAGATACCCGTACACCTCACTTAAGCTGGGAGCTGCGATCAGATCAGCGGAATGTATTACAGACAGGCTACCAAATCCTGGTTGCTGATGATCCTTTATTGCTCAGGAAAGATCTTGGCAATGTATGGAATTCGGGGAGAGTAAGTTCCAACTCATCCATTATGAATGCGGTTAAAGATAAATTAACTGCTGCAACTACCTATTACTGGAAAGTAAAGGTATGGGACAACAAAAACAACACCTCAAGCTGGAGCCAAATCGCCCGCTGGCAAATGGGGTTGTTGGAACGGAAAGATTGGATGAGCGCAAAATGGATCGCTTACCAGGTGCTGCCGGATAAAGACAGGATAGTTCCCGCTATCCATGGCAATGGTAATCTGGCATTAGGGAAAGGCAAGGACGTTTTACCCCTTTTAAGAAAGAATTTCACTGTAGATAAACCCATAAAAAAAGCCTCCATTTTTATTTCCGGGCTTGGTCATTTTGAGGCCCGGATAAACGGGGAAAAAGTTGGTGATCACTTCCTGGACCCCGGCTGGACAAACTACGATAAGCAAGCCTTGTATGTGTCCTTTGATATCACCAGTCAAATAAAACCAGGCGCAAATGCCATAGGGGTTTTATTAGGCAACGGCATGTACTACATTCCAAGAGAACGTTACCGAAAAATAACCGGGGCCTTTGGTTATCCTAAAATGATCTGCCGCATTAAACTGGATTACCAGGATGGTACAACCGCAAACCTGGTAAGCGATGGGAACTGGAAAACAGCGTCCGGGCCAATTACCTTTTCAAGCATTTATGGCGGCGAAGACTATGATGCCCGTTTAGAGCAGGCCGGCTGGGATACCCCCGGCTTTGACGATAGTAATTGGAAAAATGCTTTGGTTATTGCTGATGGTCCGCAATTGACCGCTCAGTCGGCAAGTCCGCTGAAAGTTATGGATACGCTTGCCACAAAAAAGATCTCGCATCCCAATGACAGCAGCTGGGTTTATGACTTGGGGCAAAATGCCTCGGGCATCCCGTTGATCGTATTACAGGGCAAAAAAGGTGATGTGGTGAAAATAACCCCCGGCGAGCTGCTGGATGATAATGGCACAGTAAACCAGCAGGCATCCGGCGCTCCATATTATTTTTTATATACGCTGAAAGGCGGTGGCAGGGAAACCTGGCGCCCGCTTTTTACTTATTATGGATTCCGTTATTTACAGGTGGAAGGAGCTATCCCCGCAAGGGAATTAAATGCAGCTAAAAAGTCTGTCGTTTTAAAAATTGAAGGCCTGCATACCCGGAACAGCGCGGATAAAACCGGTGACTTCAGCTGCTCTGACCAGCTGTTTAACCGTACTTACAACCTCATCAATTGGGCCATTAAAAGCAATATGGCCAGCATTTTAACAGATTGCCCGCACCGCGAAAAGCTGGGCTGGCTGGAAGAGGCGCACCTGATGGGCAACTCCATCAGGTATAATTATGATGTGGCCAATCTGTTTATGCAGGAGATCAGTAACATCAGGCAGGCACAGCGTGCTAACGGAATGATCCCTGATATTGCGCCCGAATATGTGGTGTTTGAAGGCGGCTTTGTCGACTCGCCCGAATGGGGGAGTACCGGCGTGATCCTGCCATGGTATGTTTACCAATGGTATGGCAACAAACAGGTGCTCACTGATAATTATGAGATGATCAGGCGCTATGTTGATTATTTAAAAACCAGGACCAATAACAATTTGATAGATTACGGTTTAGGAGATTGGTTTGATATTGGCCCCAAGGCTCCCGGCGAGGCGCAGCTTACCCCAAAAGCGCTTACAGCGACAGCTTATTATTACTATAACCTCCGGATTTTATCCAAAATAGCCCGGTTGACCGGCAAAGCAGAAGATGCATTGAAGTATGAGCAAATAGCAAAAGATGTTAAAAGAGATTTTAACCACGCTTTTTATAACGCGCAAACTCATCAGTATGCTACCGGCAGCCAAACAGCAAATGCTATCTCCGTTTATATGGCTTTGGTTGATCCTGAAAACAAACAGGCAGTGGTTGATAACATTGTAAATGATCTGCGGGCACATAAAAATGCTATCACTGCCGGCGACATCGGTTTTCGTTATCTTTTAAAAGTGCTGGCTGACGAGGGGCGGTCGGATGTCATTTTTGACATGAACAGCCGTTCGGATGTGCCGGGGTATGGTTATCAGCTGGCGCATGGCGCAACGGCGCTTACAGAATCATGGCAGGCCTATCGTTTTGTATCCAATAATCATTTTATGCTGGGGCATTTAATGGAATGGTTTTATAATAACCTGGCGGGGATCAGTCAGCAGGACAGTTCCGTTGCGTCCCGGCAAATTGTTATCAGACCGGAACCTGTGGGCAATATAACATCGGCCAAAGCAACCTTTCATTCCCCTTATGGAAACATAAGCAGTTCATGGGTTAAGGCTGCTTCCTCCTTTAAGCTGCATGTTGAAATACCGCCCAATACCAGCGCAACCATATACCTGCCAACAAATCCCGGGTCTTTGGTTTATGCGGGCGGGAAGATGATTGCCAAAATAGCCCGGCAGAAATATTTTGTCGTGCATACAGGCTCGGGGATCTTTAACTATTTAGTGAAATAATTGATTGTGTTTTATATAAAATAATTAACGCTATGCTAAAGTTTACTTACTTAAAAGTTTTGTGTGTTGTTGCAATATCAGGTTGCATTTCCACCGCTTTTTATTCTTTTAAAACCGTAGCCCCTCAAAAGGCTGTAATGGCAACTGCCCAAACACCTCCTCGGATCCTGGTTTTCACAAAAACCAAAGGCTGGTATCATACCTCGATCCCAAGCGGCATTGCAGCTATTCAAAAATTGGGTAAAGAGAATGGTTTTGAGGTCGACACCACAAAAAATGCCGCCTACTTTGTTGAAGACAGCCTGAAACATTACAGTGCCGTAATGTTTTTGAGCACTACTTTAAACGTATTGAACGCTGATGAGCAGGTGGCTTTTGAGCGATATATCCAGGCAGGCGGCGGCTTTATTGGCATCCATTCAGCAACGGATACGGAGTACGACTGGCCCTGGTATAATAAGCTGGTTGGCGCATATTTTAACGGCCACCCCGGTAACCCCAATGTACGCAAGGCAGTTATTGATGTAATTGATACCACTCATATTTCAACAAAAGGCTTGCCTAAAAGATGGGAGCGTACGGACGAATGGTACAACTACAAAAACATCCAGCCTGATTTGAAGATCTTAGCTAAACTGGATGAAGATACTTACGAAGGCGGTACTAACGGCGATAATCACCCTATTGCCTGGTACCATGAATTTGACGGCGGCCGTTCCTTTTATACCGGAGGGGGGCATACTGATGAAAGTTATAGAGAACCTTTGTTTTTGCAGCACGTTTTGGGCGGCATAAAATACGCAATAGGTACAAATGCTCCATTGGACTATTCCAAAGCTTATGCGGTTAAAACCCCGGAAGATAACCGGTTCATCAAAACAGTCCTTTCAAATGACCTGAACGAGCCGATTGCCCTATCTGTAGCACCAGATGGCAGGGTTTTCTTTGTAGAGCGCGCCGGTAATTTTTATGTATATGAACCGGTAACAAAAAAAACCAAGTTAGTTTACAAGTTCCCGGTAAAAGCGGTGGATAAATACCTGAACGGTTTGTTGGGAATGACCATCGACCCTGATTTTGCAAGCAATAGTTTTATTTATTTCTTTAACACAGCCGAAGCTGGTGGCAAGTACAAACAAAATATCTCCAGGTTCACCATTAGTAAAACCAGTGTGCTTAACCTGAAATCGGAAAAGGTGATCATCGACATCCCGATTGATTTGGAGGTTAGCGCTCATACAGGCGGCTCGTTATCATGGGACAAGCAAAAGAATCTGTACATTTCAACAGGAGATAATACAACGCCCTTTGAGTCGGAAGGATACGCGCCGATAGATCAGCGCCCCGGCAGGCTGGTATTTGACGCAGAACGCTCAGCCGGTAATACCAATGACCTGCGCGGTAAAATAATCCGCATCCACCCTGAAGCAAATGGCAGCTATACCGTACCCGATGGTAACCTTTTCCCAAAAGGCATGGCGAACACCAGGCCGGAGATCTACGTAATGGGTTGCCGGAACCCTTACCGAATGTCTGTTGACCAGGAAACCGGGTACGTATATTGGGGTGAAGTTGGTCCGGATGCCGGTACCAATGGCGTGCAGGGGCCGCGCGGTTATGACGAGTTTAACCAGGCCCGGAAGGCAGGTAACTTTGGCTGGCCGTTTGTTGTTGGCAACAATAGCCCCTATAAAGAATATGATTTTGCCACTAAAAAGGTTGGGAATGATTTTGACCTTAACGGGCCGAAAAATACATCGCCATACAGCACAGGTTTAAAGATCCTGCCGCCTGCGCAAAAGCCATTGATCTGGTACCCGTACGCCATGTCAGACGAATTTCCATTATTAGGCCAGGGCGGCAGGTGTGCCATAATTGGTCCGGTATATCATTTTAACCCGCAGCTCAGATCTGCCACAAAGTTCCCGGCGTATTACGATAAGGTACTGTTTGTAGCCGACTGGATGCGTAACTGGATCTTTGCGGTACACCTGGACGAAAATCAAAACTTTAAACGGATGGACCCCTTTATGGAAACCAATGGCGATTTCAGGCGCCCGATTGATATAAAGTTTGGGAACGAAGGCTCGCTCTATATGCTGGAATACGGCACTGTTTACGGAATAGATAACGTAGATGCACGTTTGGTAAAGGTTGATTATAATGGCGGCAACCGTGCTCCCGTAGCAAAGATTGATACCCGCGACACGATTGGGATGGCTCCTTATAAAGTGGCTTTCAACCAAAAAAGCTTCGACTTTGATGAGGGTGATAAGCTTAGCTACGAGTGGCGCTTTGAAGGGAAAATCGTGGCATCAAAAGAGCTAAACCCTACACACACCTTTAAACACAATGGGGTATACAGGGTTACCCTGAAAGTTACTGATGATCACGGTAAAAGCAGCATGGATGCTGTGAAGATCGTAGTAGGTAATACGCTGCCAAGAATTTCGATCAGCACGGATGGTAATAGCAGCTTCTTTACCAATGATCCGCAATCACTTAAATATAAGGTTGATGTAAAGGATGACCAGGACAAAATTATTGACCGTAACCGGGTTAAGGTAATGCTTAACTACATAGCAAAGGTTGAAAACGGTAAGGCATTAATTGGCCACCAGGAAATTGCCCCTACCTACAGCTATGGCAAAGAGATGATTGCTGCCAGTGATTGCAAGGCATGTCATCAGGTGAACGCAATATCGGTAGGCCCGGCGTTTATGCGGATCTCAAAAAGATATGCCGGTAAAAAAGAGCAGGTAAACCGCTTAGCCGATAAAATTATAAAAGGCGGCAACGGTGTTTGGGGTGAACACGCCATGAGTGCACATCCGCAGTTGTCAAAGCAAAATGCTGCTGAAATTGTAAAATATATTCTGTCGCTAAGTACACCTAAAAATGTGACCATGCTGCCGCAACAAGGTACTGTTGCGCTTAAAGAGCATTTGAGTAATAAGGATGAAGGCAGATATGTTCTCTCGGCATCGTATACTGACAAAGGCGGTAAAGCAGCGCCTTCCCTTACATCGAATGCAAGCCTGGTATTAAGGCCGGCTAAAGTACAGGCAGAAGATGCTGATCAATACAACAACGTTGCTGTTAGGGATAAAGACATCGGGAACATTCATAACAAATCATATTTTGTATTAAAAAATATCGACCTAAAAGGGATCAATCAGCTTACTTACAGATACGCTTCAGCAAATATGAATGGGACTGCAGAAGTGCATGTGGATTCGCCAACCGGAAATGTTATCAGTACGCTTAACTTTACACCTACCGGCAAGCGGTCTGATTACTTAGAGTTAAGTACTGCTATTAATGATCCGGGTACAAAACACGATCTGTACTTTGTTTTTGTAAATAAAAGCAAACCAAGACAGTCGTTATTAAATCTTGATTGGGTAAATTTTGATGTGAGTAAATAAAAAAGGGCTAACTGGCAGTAATATATTATTGCCAAAACTGGGAGATATTTACGAAAGTAAAAAGAGGCTGTTCGAAATGTTATTTTCGGGACAGCCTCTTTTCATATTATTAGTCCGCTTACTTATTCGGGACTAAAAGTTTATATTAAAAATTAGGTTTGCTCACATCCCACCATAACCGGGTGCCACCATTATCAGGACCACCCAATAACTGAACGGCTTTTTTTACTTCAGTGCCATTGGTAGTATATTCATTTTGCGGATAAGCCAGGCGGCGGATCTGGGTTTGTGAATCAATAGTGCCGTTGCTGTTATTATTTACAACAGGGAACAGTTTAGGATACCCCGTGCGGCGGTATTCTGTCCACGCTTCCTGGCCTTCAGGATACATGGCAAGCCATTTTTGTGTAATGATGCGCTCTAACTTTTGCTCATTGGCAGCAGCAGGATCCCAACCGATAGTGATAGTTGATACTGCAGGCGAGTTATTAACCGCATTTGAAGGGTCAACATAAGCAACAGGCTTGCTGGTAACATCGGCAATATAAGCAGAGCCTGATACTCCCCATTGTTGCATGGAGGTTTGGATGCCGGTTGTGTAATCGGTTTGTGCATCGCCTGCGCCTGTCCAGCCACGCAGCGCGGCTTCGGCCTTCAGGAACCATACTTCTGCAGCCGTCATCATCAGCATTGGCGAACCGGAGGTAAATGCGGTTTGTGTATTTAAAATAGAATAACCGCTGTAACCCGGTTTTGCTGTAATTAATGATCCTATCCGGATCCCTTTATACTGGCCTGCAAAACGCGGGTCGGTAGCCGGTGATACGTATTTAGGAAGGCGAGGGTCATTATAACCCACCATATATGATTCTAACGGAGCGCCCATCGAAATATCTGTCCAGCTGCTTGTAATTACGTTAAGCGGGTTGTGATATCCGCCGCCAGAAATACCGGCATTATCAGTATTTACCGTAAGCACACCGCCATTGGCAGGGTCTAATGCTTTTTGTGCCTGTGCCTGTGCGGTGGCTGCATCAATTTTTACAAGGTGCATGGCTAAACGAAGGCGTAAAGAATTTGCAAATTTTATCCACTCTTTATAATCACCGTTGTAAACAAGGTCATAAGCCTGGAAAGGAGTTTTACCCGGGTTAGCAGCCACAAAAGAATTAAGGCTGGTAACTGCAGTATCTAATTGAAGAAAAAACTGCTGATAAACGCTTTGCTGGCTGTCATAAGGAGTTGATACAACAGATTTTCCTGATGCGCTATAAGACACCGGGCCGTATTTATCGGTTAGCCTGTCAAATGTTTCAACTTTTAAAATTAGCGCGATTCCCCAAAAATCAGGCTGGGATGTTTTTGTTCCGGCCTTGGCAATTGCATTGATATCAAATAACGATGCTGTGTAGGCATCAATAAAGATCTGCTGGTTCCATCCATCAACCAGGCTGTAAGTCAGGTTGTTGATGTTGCCCCTGAATGGATTGGCAGACATCATATATCCCGAATAACAATCGGCATTTAAGTTTTGGTCAAGCTGGTAATTTCCTTCTTCGCCAAAAATAGCGGTTTGAATGGCCGGGTATATTAACCCAACCTGGAACTGCTTGCTGTTTAAGCCTGTATTATCGGTATTGTATTTTTCGAAGTTTTTTGTACAACTGGTAAATTCTAATAACATCAGCGAAAGCAAAGCCGCTATGCAGTACTTACTTCCGTTGCGTATGATTGATTTATAATATGTTTTCATCATTTTTATTTTAAAAGGTGAATATTTTATAAGGTAACATTCAGGTTAAAACCGATGTTACGTGTTGCAGGCTGATTAAACACATCTACGCCTGAAAGCCCGTTTCCTGAAGACATAGTAACTTCCGGATCGAAAGGTGCTTTCTTATAAAAATATATAAGGTTTCTTCCCACTACTGATAGCCTTAAACTCTTAACAGGCCCTTTGGTGAATGGCAAAGTATACCCTAAAGACGCCTCACGTAAACGGACTACAGTTGCACTGTATATGTAATCTTCAGTAATACCTGCGCGGCCACCAACTGTGCTGTACCATGTTTTAGGGTCAACACTGGTAATTGCTGAACCTGTAGCAGCATCAACACCATTTATTTTTACCCCGCCGTTGCTTCTTGCATCGCCTGATACTTTTGAAACACCATACTGGTCCATCACCGCTTGTGTAAGCGAAAGCACCTGGCCGCCAAACTTGCCATCAACAAGGAAGCTTAAACTGAACCTGTTGTATTTGAAGCTGTTATTCCAGCCTAACTGTAGTTTAGGGCTTTGGTTACCAATGTAGTTATACCCATTGTTTACTTCAGGTGTACCGCCGGCTCCGATAAGGATGCGGCCTTGTGCATCACGTTTAAAGGTAACGCCATAAATATCGCCATATGAACCGCCTGTATTTAAAACAGACTCATAGGTATTATTAAAATTTGGTGTTAAAATAAACTGGTTAATGCCATCTTTTGAATCAACATCTATCACCTTGTTCTTATTGGCTGAACCGTTAATTGATGTATTCCAGCTGAAAGCTGTGCTTTTTATTACATCATAACCCAGCATAAACTCTATGCCGGAGTTTTGGATATTACCCGCGTTAACATAGCCCTGGGAAAATGTGGTGGTGTAAGAAGGGATAACTTTAATAAATTGGTTCAGCGTGTTAGATTTATAATAAGTAAAGCTGAAGCTTAACCTGTCATCAAAAAAACGAAGATCAGTACCTAATTCAAACGATTTTGTTTTTTCAGGTTTTAACAAAGGAAACGGAGCCACAGAATTTAAAAGTACACCGCCGCCGGTATTAAAGTGTGTTAAAGGGTTGGTAACATACGGGGGCACTGTATTACCCACCTGCGCATAAGTGCCCCTAACTTTGGCATAAGTGATCTCTTTTGGCAGCTCAAACATTTGGTTTAATATTAAAGACAAACCAGCCGACGGATAAAAATAAGAGTCGTTAGGTGTAAATGCCAGGTTTGATGACCAGTCGTTTCTGCCGGTAAGCGTAAGGTAAGCCCAGTTTTTGTACGATAAGTTTACATTGGCAAATACCGATTGGATTTGATTATGATTTTCTTGCAACGCCGATACCGGGGATCCGCCTGGAAGAACAACAATGTTTTGTGGTGTAAAAACATTTGGTATAGTTAAACCCGGTGCTGTGTAGCTATTGCTTACATCAGGGCCAATTACGGTACCGTGTGTAATAGCATCTGTTATACTGCCGCCAAGCACCCCGTCAACTTTAAAATCAGATTTGCCGGGTACGGTAAAGGAAAGCAACACATCACCATATTTTTGTTCGGTAGTTTGGTTGCTTAACAAAAGCTGCCCGTTTGCTTTAGCTAACACAGGGTTAGTGCCGGCATACAGGTCCTGCTCGTATATATCATTGCTGCGGTCAATATTTCCCCTTGCCTGTATGTTTAACCATTTGGTAATATCATACTTGGCGCTGGCATTTATTAAAATGCGGTTCCGCTGTGCGTTGTTAGGGTTGCGGTTAGTTATCCACCATGGGTTTTGCTGCACATCCTCGTTAAAAGGCCAGTTTTGTGTTGGCGCGCCATTGCCGCCGGCAACAGGAGCCAGTTCAAACTGATTTTTGTATGGGGTTATGTCCAGCCCTCTTGGAAACAGGTACAAACCGGTTAATGGGTTTAAGTATAAACCAAGGCCCGGGCTGTTATTTATTTTTTGGGTAATGTAGTTTACATTTCCGTCAACAGTTAATTTATTATTTAAGAAATGGCCGGTCTCGCGGAAATTAAGGTTGTTACGCCCTAACTTATTACCCGGCTCAACACCTTTAGCGGTTGTATTTGCATAGGAGAAATAAGATTGTGCAATATCAGATCCGCCTGAAATATTGATAGAATTTGTCCAGTTTGTACCGGTTTGATAGAACTGGGATAAGTTATCAGTAGCCCCTGATATTGACGAGCCCCAGCTGGTTGTCGCTCCGGGTGATGTTTGCCCGTAGCTGTTTTGAAACTCCGGCTTGTAAGCAATATGATCCGAAGTAAAAGACGATGAAAAGTTTATCTGGGTTTTTCCGGCTTTACCTTTTTTAGTAGTGATCAATATAACGCCATTTTGTGCCTGGCTGCCATATAAGGCCGAAGCGGATGCGCCTTTTAATACAGAAATACTTTCAATATCATCGGGGTTAAGGTTTGAGATCCCATCGCCGCCATCCTGGTTTGCGCTAACGCCCATAACGCCGCCGCCTTGACCTACATTTGTTCCGTAGGTGCTATTAGGCTGTCCATTAGCGTTTGCACCATTTGAGATCGGGATTCCATCAACCACATATAAGGGCTGATTGTTACTCCCTGCTGATTTATTGCCTCTTAATATAACTTTTGCCGAACCGCCAACGCCGGAAGCGCTGGGCGAAATGGTTACGCCTGAAAGCTTACCATTTAGCGAATTCATCAGGTTATCGCTTTTTACCCTTGTAAGCTCATCTCCTGATACCTGCTGGCTGGAATAAGTGATTGATTTTTCGGATTTTTTAATACCTAAGGCTGTTACCACAACTTCTGTAAGCTGCCTTGGGTCTTCAACAAGCACTATGGATAACTGTGCCTGCGATGAAATGGTTACTTCCTGTTTAAGGTAGCCTAAATAGCCAACAACAAGCACTTCGCCAATATTGGCATCTATAGTAAACTTACCATTTACATCCGTTTGCGTACCCCGCGAAGTTCCTTTTACTAAAATACTTGCGCCAATTACCGGCAGCCCGCTAACGTCTTTTACCGTGCCATCAATTTTAAGCGCTTTATTACTTTCAAGTGCGGCCACATTGAGTGCGGGGATCTCACCTATGTTTTGAGCTACTCCAATGTAATTACCTACCTCTTTAAACTGTAGCAATGTTTTATCATGCAATTGATCCAGTACTTCTGTCAATTGCTGGTTTTTTATATGAAGGGTAAGAGGGGGCAAGCTGTTAATCACCTGCTCGTCATAAACAAATGTAACCCTGGCCTGTTGTTCAATAAGTTTAAAAACTTTTTTAACACTTACTTTTTCAACGTTTAAATTCATTTCCTGCGCGCGGGTGCCCGTGGCCATCAGGATGGTTGTGCAACATACTTGTATACCAATAATTATTGTAGAAATGCGCATGCATTTTCGGAGTATGGGCAATACTTTGCCGTAAAAATTTATCATATTTGTTTGGTTTAATATTCAAGGTTAAACTAAAGCCGTCTGTATATGGGTCTCAAGCATATATGCAGGGGCTGCTAAAATTCCGGGGGCATTCATCGTGTTCCCGGTTTTTTCCTTTCTTAGCTGCTAAGTCGGGCGGTTTTATTTAATAACTACTGTACTGTCATTGGCCATTTGATATTTAAAATGTTTGGTGAAACTTAAAATTTCCATAATAGTGTCAAGGCGTTGGTTTCCTAATGTTATGGAGATGCGCTCATCGAGCAACTTTTTATTATCTACTTTTATATGCGTGTTATATTGCTTCTCTATTGCTTTGAATATATTATTCAAATTCTCCTGCTCAAAAACAAGCGGGCTCTTACACCATAAATTCACAACAGACTCACGCGTGATTTCCTTTTTAAGCTGATTGCCCGCCTTGCTCAAAACAATTTGTTGTTTTGGTAAAAGCATAATAGCACGCTGATGGGTGTTGCCGGTTAAAGTAATTCCAACCTTACCGGTAAGTACGCTTACTTTCGTAGTGCCTTCTTTTTGATAGGTGCGTACATCAAACGATGTTCCTAAAACGGTTATATTT
>JAQBOS010000335.1 GCA_028287925.1 Mucilaginibacter sp.
AGCAATGGCAGGCGCCGGGGCAATATTAATAGCTTTTGTTACCATAAGCTTTCAATCAATAAAAGCGGCCTTAAATAATCCAGTTAATAGCCTCAAAAGTGAATAATCAGTACCCGTTAGAAAATACTAATGAACTAATGAACAAGTAAACAAATGAACCATTATGATAAAGAGTTATGTGATCATAGCATTCAGGAGTATCAGGCGTAATTTAAGTTATGCCTTTTTGAATGTATTTGGCCTTACACTGGGTATAGCTGCATGCCTTGTTATTTTTTTGGTTGTAAGGAATGAGCTCAGCTATGATAACTATGCAAAAGCCGACCGCACTTACCGCGTTACGCTGAATGCTATCGACTTTAATTCGAACGTATCGCTGGCTATCGCCCCAAAAATGCGTACCGACTTTCCTGAGTTGGAGCAGGTAACGCAGGTGATGTATAGCAAAGAGGTAATGGTTAAGGTAAATAATAATCGTTTCAGGGATAATGATTTTGCTTTTGCGGACGAGCATTTCACTAGTGTATTTGATTTTAACTGGATAGCCGGCGACCCTAAAACAGCCTTGAGTGAGCCTAACGCTATAGTTTTGACCGAGACACTCGCCCATAAATATTTCGGCGATGCAAATCCTATGGGCAGGGTTATCAATATCGAAAACCAAATTAATGCAAAAGTTACGGGAGTGATAAAGGACCTGCCTGGTAACAGGAGCTTGCCATTGCAAATGATTGTTTCACTGGAAACTATAAAGAGCCAGATTAAGAACAACATGGACAACTTTTGGAATATCGGCAGCGGTTTCTTCACATTTATTTTGTTGCCGCCAAACTCATCCATCAAAAATATTCAAAGTAAAATACCGGCGTTTCTGCGTAAAAACTGGTCGATTGAGAAAGATGTCAGGCTGCCAATGCAACCCATTAAGGAGATCCATTTTGACCAGCGGTATATAAACAACGTTATTACGCCCACATCGAAAAACACTTACTACGCTTTGTTCGGCGTAGCCATGCTGATAATCATAACTGCCTGCATAAACTTCATCAACCTGGCCACGGCACAGGCTATCAAACGGTCTAAAGAGGTTGGGGTACGCAAAGTGCTGGGTGCCATGCGCTCACAACTCATTACCCAATTTATGGGCGAAACCACCGTACTGGTATTAATAGCGTTGGTGCTTGGTGTTAGCACAGCGGCTTTATTTTTAACCGAAGCCGGCGCATGGCTGAATATAAATATCGATGCAAGTCAACTTCAGGAACCGTTGGTAATTGGTATAATAGCCGGGCTTGCCATCGTTATCATCCTGTTGTCGGGCTTATATCCGTCATTTGTTCTGTCGGCATTTCAACCGGTAAGCTCCCTTAAAAGCGGTAGCGCCGGTGGGTTTACAAGTGGGTTTACATTACGGAAGGGTTTGGTGGTATCACAATTTGCCATATCACAAATACTGATTGTTGGCACATTAGTGGTAGCCAATCAAATGGATTATTTTGAAAATCAGGCCCTTGGGTTTCAAAAGGACGCTATTATTTCAATCTACGTTCCTAATGAAGCCAGAAGCGAAGTACTACGACAACAATTGACAAGCAACCCCGGGGTGCGGCAAATTAGCTTTTCGTCGGGCGCGCCGTCTTATGCAAACAATGCCACAAGTTTTTCTGCACCGGCATATGGGTTGACAAAAGACGACGTAACCAATGTGAAATTCGTTGATGAAAATTACACAGATATGTTTGGCCTTAAAATGCTGGCTGGCGAAAAAATAAGGAAGGTGCCTGCAACTGATACTATCCAGAATTTTGTGGTGAATGAAACCCTGGTTCATAAATTGGGCATAATGGATCCGCGCAAAGCTGTTGGTGTTCACCTTACAGTAAACGGGCGCGATGCAACCATAATGGGCGTGGTGCAGGATTTCCAGGAAGAATCGAAACACAAAAAAATACGCGCCTGCGTGCTTCAATACAGGGCACAAAACTTTTACCGGGCCTGCATAAAGATCCAACCCGCAGCAATGACTAAAACCATTGATAACATTGGTAAATCGTGGTCGAAGTTATTTCCCGACAATTTATTTCAGTATCAGTTCCTGGACGAGCACATTGCAAGCTTTTATACCCAGGAGCAAAAGGTTTACACCGCATTTAAACTGTTTGCAGGCATAGCAATCCTTATAGGTTGTTTGGGCTTATATGGATTGATAGCCTTTGCAGCTGCCCAACGCACAAAAGAAGTGGGGATACGGAAAGTATTGGGCGCACCCATAATGAGTATTGTTGGCCTGTTTTCAAAGGAATTTATCATATTGATAACCGTCGCATTTTTTATTGCAGCCCCTGTTGGTTATTACGCCATGCATAGCTGGCTGCAAAACTATGCTTATCATATAAATATTACTGCGGGGATCTTTATCGTATCCATAGCGGCATCGGTAATTATAGCGATGATAACTATATCATACCAGGCCATAAAAGCGGCACTGGTAAACCCGGTGAAGAGCCTTAGAAGTGAGTGAGGTTTGTCATTGGTCACTAGTCATTATGTCATTGGTTGAACGGATGATTAGACTAAATGTCAATGACATAACTTACCGCATTGAAGTACTAATGACTAATGACAGCGAAGCGAATGACTAATGACCAAATAAAATGATAAGAAACTATATTAAAACCGCATTTACAAATATGTTTAGGAACAAAACCTATACATTAATAAACATATTTGGGTTAAGCATTGGCCTTGCTTGTGTAATGCTTATTGCTTTATACATTAGAGATGAAGTTAGCTTTGATCGCTTTAATGCTAATGGGGCTTCTATTTTCCGCATTGTACAGAATGGGCACACTCCTGATGGCAATGAATATAAAAACGGTTTTACAGGTGGTGTTGAAGGAATAACGTTTAAAAAGGAAATCCCCGAAATAAATGATTTTTGCCGGATAAACGGCGGTGGCAGTTCCTTAGTTAAAAAAGGCAGTGATGTTATAAGCGAACCCATTTTGTATGCTGATAAAAGTATTTTTCAGATCTTTTCATTACCGCTAATTTCAGGAAACCCGGCATCAGTATTGAACAATCCTGATAATATTGTAATTACAGAAGATATAGCCGAAAAATATTTTGGCAAGGTAAACGCGGTCGGTAAAATATTACAGATAAATCAGGATGGCAAATTTGTTCCATTCACGGTAACCGGCGTTGCAAAAAATGCACCGCAAAACTCAACCGTGCGTTTTAAGCTCCTGATGTCTATTGAACGTTCATTGCCCAAACAATATACAGCAACGGATTGGTTCAGCTCATTCCTAAACTCTTTTGTTTATTTAAATCCGAACGTAAGCCCTAAGGTAGTTGAGCGGAAAATGAATGCCATTTTTAACCATTATGCCGGTAAAGAAATGGCTGACTTTAAAAAGAAATTTGGAGCCAAAATGAGCTCTTCCTTTAAGCTTGAATCTTATTACAATGTTCACCTTGGCGAGTATGGAACCGGTAATGGTTTAACGCCTTCAAACAAAGTTGATTATTCATATATATTAGGCGGAATAGCAGGCTTTATCCTTTTTATAGCCTGTATTAATTTTATCAATTTAACATTATCGCGCTCGTTACGCCGCGGAAAAGAGATCGGCATCCGGAAGGTTAACGGCAGTTCGCGTAAACAACTTATTGTGCAATTTATGGGCG
>JAQBOS010000112.1 GCA_028287925.1 Mucilaginibacter sp.
TGGCCAGCTTATGTACCGGTGCATTCCTGTTAGCGGCTACGGGATTATTGAAGGGACAATCCTGCTCAACCCATTGGAAAGCGGAGGGCCATTTTCGAAACCTGTTCCCCGAACTGAACCTAACCACAAATAAGATCATTACCGATCATAAGGGGATCTATACCGCAGGAGGTGCGGTTTCAAGCCTGAACCTCATCCTTTACCTCGTCGAAAAATACAACGGCCGGGAAGTGGCGCTGTATTGTGCCAAGGTGCTGCAGATAGATATCGAACGAAACTCGCAATCGCCTTTTATTGTATTTGAGGGTTTGAAAGAACATCCGGACGATGAGATCAGGTTGGTGCAGGACTACATCGAGCGCCATATTGAAGAAAAAGTAACCGTTGATTTCCTGGCCGATCGTTGCGCAATGAACCGGATCAATTTTTCGCGGCGCTTTAAAAGAGCAACGAAGATCTCGCCGGTCGACTATATCCAGCGTGTTAAAATGGAAGCTGCCAAAAGGGGCCTGGAATCGGGCCGAAAAAACATTAACGAGGTGATGTATGGTGTTGGCTATACAGATGTTAAGGCATTCCGGATGATCTTTAAAAAAGTAGCCGGGATCACCCCATTGGAATACCGGAGCAAATTCAGCCAGGCTTAGTTATCGGCTGTTGTTTGCTGCCCCACCCAGGAAAGAATTTAGAATGGCCTATTCACTTCGTAAGCTATTTACCGGGTTTGCTGCTGCCGCTTTAATGGTTTGGAAACTTACCGTTATCAATGCTATAAGCAATACAAATACTGCCGCCAACAGGAATATCCAGGCATTGATCGTAATCCGGTATGGATAATTTTCCAGCCACCTCTGCATGGCCCACCATGCTGCAGGAGTTGATATCACAGCGGAGATCAAAATCAAACCGGCAAAATCGGTAGATAGCTTCCTCACAATGCCTTCAACACTGGCGCCCAGCACCTTGCGAATACCAATTTCTTTTTTGCGGCGTTCGGCGGATAAAGTCGCCAGGCCGAATAAACCTATACATGAGATGAAAATGGTGAGCATGGCGCCAAAGCTTATGATCTGCTTCCATTTTGCCTCTTTATCATATTGTTCGGCAACCTCATCATCTTTGAATTTATATTGATAAGGCAGGGTCGGGAACTCCGCCTTGAATTCTTGTTGAATACGGTTTAGTGCCTCCGCTTTATTTTGATCATTGATCCGGACAAACACATTCCCCCATGGATAATCCGGCTTCATGCTGTACAAAACTGGTGACATTTTTTCAGTGAGTGACTGATAGTGATAATCCTTCACCACACCAACCACATGGTATTGTTTTTTATCATTAAAGAAATCAACCGTCTGCCCTATCGGGTTCTCCCAGCCGGCCTCTTTCACAAACTCTTCGCTCACCAGCACCGAGGTGGCGCTGTCAGCGGTCATTGTTTTTGAAAAATTACGGCCATTTACGATGGGCACCCGGAACAAAGGCAGGTAATCTTCGTCGATATGTTGCAGATTAAACCCGAATTCCCGGAAGCCGTTGATAACCGCCGATGTACCCCACGGGCCGCCGCCCTGGTCGGCAGTTATGCTGAGGATATTCGGATCTTTTGATAATTCGTTTTTGAAGGTGGAGAATTTGGCCTTGTCTATTCTAAAAGCGAAGATGGATACCACATTTTTATCATTATAGCCCAGGTCGAAATTCATCAGGTATTTGAACTGAGAATAAATGGTAATAGTGGATATGATCAGGAACGTAGCCAGGGTAAACTGCAGGATCACGAGGCCTTTTGATAAATAGTTTTTGCCACTATATTGTGTGCGATTATATAATGTTTGCACCGGGTTAAAGCCCGACAGTACCAATGCCGGGTAAAAACCGGCTAACAAACCGGTCAGCAGGAAAATACCGATATAACCGGCCACCAATTTTGAGCTGAGCAGATATGAAAAAGCCAGCGCCTTATTGGTCAGCGTATTAAATAAGGGTAGCGCCAGCTGGACCAAAACTATCGCCAAAACAAAGGCAATAAAACTCAGGAGAAATGATTCGCCCATGAACTGCATGATCAATTGTTTGCGCTGACCGCCCATCACCTTGCGGATTCCGATCTCTTTGGCCCTCTTGAGCGAACGGGCAACGGTAAGATTCACAAAATTAATACAGGCTATGATAAGAATAAATAAAGCGATACCAGTCAGGATGTAGGAATACGTCGGATTACTGGCATCCGACAAGCCGTTATTGGCCGGATAATCGGTACTGGTGTGCATGGCAAGCAGGGGCTGCAGTACGTAAGTTATTTTATCCTTATCTCCAGCTTCTTTGATCTGGCTTGCAGCATCGCTCAGGTATATCTTATTGATCTTTGCATTCAATTGCCTGAGATCCGTACCGGGCTTTATCACCAGGAACGTGTTTTGAAAAAAGTTAAGCCATTGATTGTCCATGTTTCTCAATTTCTGTGGCAATAACATTTTGATCTTGACCGATGAGTTTTGGGGCGATTTTTTGGTCACGGCAGTTACCGTGAACGGCTGGAATTTATTGTGCACTTTCAGATCGAGCGTTTTCCCCACCGGATCTCCTTTACCGAAATATTTTTCTGCTATTTCTTCCGAGAGCACAATGGAATGCGGGTCATTCAGTGCATTTTGCGGCGTACCATATAGCATTGGAAAGGTAAAAACGGAGAAGAAATTACTGTCGACATACAATGCTGCCTGGTCAAACACCTCATTGTCCCGTTTAATGGTATAATCGGTGCCATATATCCGCACAAAATCCTGCACTTCGGGGAGCTGCCGTTTAAAGCTTGGGCCGGGCATGTTGCCTGTGCCCGAAAATTTGTGTACCTGTCCATCCGGGCTTTTGGAGTCAACTGCCAGGTGATAGATGTTGGCGGCGTTTACGTTGAACCTGTCATAGCTCACCTCATCCATAGCATATAAAAAGATGAGCATACAGCAGGCCAGACCTACGCTGAGGCCTGCGATGTTGATCACAGAGAACGCCTTGTTACGCCAAAGGTTCCTGAACGCGGTTTTAAAATAATTCCTGATCATGACTTTGTATGTTTATTGGTTCACTTGTTCATTGATCGTCACTCGCTCCTCAACCACCCTTCGGGAGCCCTGGCTCATTCTTAACGAAGATTCTTTACCGGGGTAGTTAGTGACACTTAAAGATCGACCTTTTCTAAGAACGGAATAGTTTAGCTGCACCAAATACATGCCATTGTTCTAATATTTTGACAATCAATTATTTAAAATCCAATCCTGTAAAAAGAAACGTTCGGTTATATTACAACTATATGTCCGGTTATAGGTCAATTGGCCTGGGGTATGCTTTTTTCCGGACGAGTTATCGCAAGCTGAAGCAGCGCCGTATCGCCAGGGTCTATGAAAATAGTACCATTGCATTACATAATAGGCAGCAGTATGCCATTAAAAGAGAGATCTTTCACTTTTTGATAAAAAATAATTTCATTATCACCCAGCGTTTCATCATTTTGCTGCGTAATAGCACCAGCAGGGTCAATTTAATATTCCGTAACTATCTGAATGAATCTTTTTGTTAAGCAAACAACAAAGCTTGTAAAAGGCTGTATAGCCAATGACCGCTCAGCACAGGAAGATTTATACAAATTGTTCTATGCCGATATGATTCGGCTATGCTACCGGTATTTAAAGCTCGACGATTTGGCAAAAGAAGCTTTAAATGCGGGCTTTCTGAAGGTTTTCCAGAACATCGGTTCGTTTGACGATAAAAAAGGCGAGCTGCATACCTGGATTAAAACAATAATGGTGCGAACCTGTATTGACCTGAACAGGAAGGAGCTAAAGTTTACAACAGACGCAGGCAATGCAGAAACAGAAGATGTTTTTATTTTACCGGCGGTATTACAAAAGCTTTATGCTGAAGACCTGGTCAATTGCATCCGGCAGCTCCCGGCAGCTACCCGGTTGGTTTTTAATTTACACGTGGTTGACGGATTCAGCCACAAAGAAATAAGCGAACAATTAAATATAGGTGAAAGTACATCAAGATGGCATTTAACAGAAGCCAAAAAACAATTAAGAGAGCTGCTTAAACCGGCAGCCAAAAGTAATGATCATCCAACTGAAAAAAACAAAAAGACAAAATGAAAAATTCAGCATGGTATCATAAACTTTGGCTTAAAAAGCTTGATCAATATCCCCTAAAGGATGATGCGGCTTCTTCATGGAAAGAAATGCAGGATTTGCTCAATGAGCACTTGCCCATAAGTAATGAGCCCGTTTCTAAAAAGCCCGGAAAGTTTTCCGGGAGCACTATTATCTCAATGCTGGGCTTTGTTTTGCCGGCCGCTGCAATGATTGGGGCAATAACCTTTGTAGCCGTAAAGCATCCGTTTAAAAATAAAGTAATCCATAAGCATCATTATAATAAAGGATCTGCTAAAAACTTAACGGATAGCAGTAGCTTTAATGATAGCGTAGCTAAAACACCGCCTCCCTTAAACGCAGATTCAAGCAGCAACATTACAGAAAGCAATAAAAATGCAGCCGCGGCAAGTAATGCCGTTATAAATAACCAGGCAGCCGCAGTGGCACAGGCCAATATTGTTAAAAGGAATAATACAGGCAACGTTGTTCAGCCAAATATACAAGCCGGTACATCTAAAAGAAATAGTGCGGGGAATGTTATTCAGCCAAATCAACAACGGGGTATAAGCAGGGATTATTTTTCGGCAGATTCAGTTGCTGTAAACCCGGGCAGTACAACAGCTGCACAACTTGTAAACGTTAATAACAAAGCTTTTTTTACACTGCCGCTGCCCGGGGTGGATGATCTGTCGGGCACCGGGTTGATCAGGCGGGCTGCTGCTGCATTAAAAGCTTCATCGGCAGGGGGCTTTTCAAAAATAACCGTGAAAAAGCAAAGCGGTTCATCTAAAAGCAAAAGCATCAAAAATCAAAACAGCGGCACGGGTGCATTTGATTTTGGCTTTGAGGGCCTCACCAATACATCAGGAGCGGGAACCAACCTGGTATTGGGTGTATTTGGAAACGCCCAATTAAATCAAAAATGGCAGGTTAGTGCAGGTTTAAGGATAGACCTTAACCGCGCGCTTTCCGGAACCATTACCCATGCCAGCTACAGCCGTCCGGATACCGCATTTAAAGTAACCGATTCGCGAAAGATAAATACCATTTCTGTTCCTGTTAACTTTGAATATAAAGTTTCAAACACGGTGAGCATTTATGGTGGTCCGCAGTTTAGTTTTTCTGCGGGTCAAAACAGCCACAGCAATAAGCTTCAGGCAGTAGCTAATTACAGGGATACCCTAAGCCACTCATACTCGATAGATTCTGCGCTGAAATACAACAGTATCAGCAAATTTAATGTGGGTATTTCAGGCGGGGTAAGCATCCGGGTTAGCCCTCATTTTTATATCAAGGGTTTGTACCAGCAAAATATAACCCCATACAGCGTTAACACAGGCTTAGGTAACTATAAGCAATATTATCATTCCGTTCAGCTAGGGATCAGGTATACTTTTAAAAAGAAGCAATAAAAATTATTTGCTTTTGTATTTAAAAAAGAATGCGCGTTCTGTTTGGACAACTTGTTCATAATTTCTTTGCATTAAAAAGGAATAAACAGGGGCAAAACCGCTTTTTGTACCGGGTGCAATTTTAACAATAATAAACAATGGCCCATACTTGTTCCAGTCCAGCGATTTTAACGCATTCATATTAAACCCCGCTACATCTAAGCTCAAAAAATCTATGCGCTGCCCTGCCGGCAAATTGTTATCTAAAACGGTTGCCAGCGACATTTCTCTAACATTAATAATTTTTGCAATTGCGCAAGGCCTGGTTAAATTTTCTGCGGGGCTGTTGTTTGTTTTTGCGTTTTTAAAATGAGAAAAAAGAGGCCTATCGGGAGGAGCATCCCGCCCGGCATTTAAATTGACCCCGGCTTCTGACAAAAGACTAAACAGGCTTGAAGAGCTTAACGCCAGCTCAATAATGATTTTTTGCCAGCCTTTTTGATGAAAATGCGATGTATTTGAAAATGGATAAGGATGATGGGTGCCTATATCAACATAAAAGCCGGTATAGTTTTCACGGTTTTCTAAAATTAAACTGCAGGGAATGTCTTCTCTTTTCTGTATGTAATCAATTTCAGGAAAAATCCAGTCGAACGAAAAATATTTTTTTAATTGGTTTATAAATACTGCCATTGGATGATGATTAAAAAGCGATCTATATAAATCTCTTTTAATCAATTACGCAATGAAAGGATAAAACGCTGGTTAGAAATTGCGATTAAAAAACCGGGAGGTGAAGGAGCCAATGCTTCCTATATTCAAGCCGCCAGCTGATACTCCACTTTCTCTATCAAACAATTAATATCAAAAGGTTTCTGCAATACATCATCCGGCGCGCCTTTCTGTTTTAACGATTCATTAATTGATTCATCGCCCGAACACATGATAACGGGCAGGTTTTGCGTGGTTTTATTCAGCTTGATTAACTGGCAGATCTCTTTTCCATTTATCCCCGGTAATGTGGCATCTAAAATAATAAGGTCGGGATGCGTTGTTTTAATACGATCGAATACTTCACTGCCACTGGATATGGCAAATACTTCATAGCCGTTATTGATCAATATGTAGGTCATAACCTCAATCATTAACAAATTATTGTCGACTATCAATATTTTCTTTGCCATAGTATTTCTGCTTAATATTGCAGATATTATATCCAGTGCAAATGATATGCCATATGTAAAAATTAGAAGATATAACTGCTTGATTTTGATGTTTTAACAATGCGCTGACTATATTTACACAATAATAAATTGATTTGGTATCGTAATAAACCACTTTTACTACATTTGGTAACCACAAAAACAGCCGGCCCGAAAAATGGATAATATTAATATCAAGATCCTTGCTAAAGAATTAAATATCTCAACTTCTACTATTTCAAGGGCATTTAATGGCAATTCCGATATTAATAAGGACACTAAAGAGAAAATTTTAGCGTATGCCCGCGAGCATAATTTTTTGCCAAACCACTATGCAAGTAATCTGCGCGATAAAAAGAGCCGAACCCTTGCCGTAATTATTCCTGAAATAACCAACGATTTTTTTTCGCAGGCTATAAATGGGATTGAAGAAATTGCCCGCAAAAAAGGGTTTTATATTTTGCTTTACCGTACCGATGATGTTTTTGAAAAGGAAGTTTCATTTGTAAATTACCTGAATAATGGTAAGGTTGACGGGATCATTATGTCGGTATCCGGCGAGGCTAATGATCACAATTATTTGCGCAAGCTTGAACAAAAGAACATCCCGGTAGTGTTTTTTGACCGTGTTTATGAAGATATTGAAGCTGCCAAGGTTACCACTAACGACTATGACAGCAGTTTTGACGCCACCGAGCATTTGCTTAAAACCGGGTGTAAAAAAATAGCTTATTTGGTTGTAAACAAAAGCATTTCAATTGGTAAGGTGCGGATGCAGGGTTATGTTGATGCTTTGCAAAAGCACAATATTCCGTTTAATGATGAGCTGATAATTGATTGCAGCAATGACGAAAAGATAAACTACACCATACTTAAAAAGGTACTGGAAGAGATTAAGCCCGACGGCATTTTCAGCTCGGTTGAACGTTTGGCCTTTGCCACCTACTACGTGTGCAATGATATGAACATCAATATCCCCCGCGACCTGAAAGTTATTAGTTTCTCCAGCCTGGGTATTGCGCCCTTATTATGCCCCCCGCTTTCAACCATTACCCAACCGGCCTATGAAATGGGTATTAAGGCAGCCACCTTGTTGTTTGACGAGCTTGAAAGTAAAGGACAACCTGTAAGCAAAAAAGAGCATGTGCTTAAATCGAAGTTGTTTATAAGGAAATCATCGGGTGGCTGATCTTGAGAATAGTTTGCAGTTGCCGGCTTTCAGTTTGCAGTAAAGAAAAGCAAACGAATCCAGGCAAGGACATATGAACCATTAACTAACTGCCAACTGTTGACTGCCAGCTGAAAACTACTCCTTAACCAGTTCCTTCAAAACTTTCTCAGCATCCTTTTCCTCGTTTCGCAGTCTTCTCTTTTCCTGACGGATCTCTTTCCTGGTTTTTCCGGCGGTATCAATTAATGCCTCTTTTCGTTTCTCTTCGTCTTTCAGCTTTTCAATATCCGCCTTTAGCTTTTCTTTTGCATCAACTTTTTTTATTTCTTCCTTTTTGGCTGTGGTATCCTTTTTGCCAAATAATCGCTGAAAAAATGTTGGTTTCTTAACTTCCTGCTCAACAGGAACCAATGGAACTGCCGCGTCATCATCATTTTGCTTCATCAGGCTATCGGCCACGGTTGTACTAACCGGGGCAACCTCACGCCGCAGGCCTTCCCGCAACTTCACGTCATAAAAACCATAGTTGCTGCTATCCCGTTGCGCCTTTCCGTGCCCGGCCATCAGGTTTCCTATCAGGTTAAAATAGCCCGATAGTCCCGGTCTTAGCGTGCCATCGGGCATAAATGAATATAAGCCGGTTTTAGGATGCGGCACAATGCTTGCCAAATAAATGCTTTCCCCAATGGTAAGCTCTGCCGGCGATTTACCAAAATAATACCTTGATGCCTCGCCAATTCCGTAAATATTACGGCCCCATTCAATAATATTAAAATAAACCTCCAGCATCCGGTTTTTGCTCATGATCCGGTTGTTCTCAATCATCCACACTATCAGGATCTCTTCAATTTTGCGCGAAAGCGTTTTTTCGCGGCTTAAAAAAGTGTTTTTAACCAGCTGCATGGATATGGTGCTGCCACCCCGCTTAAACTTTTTATCCTTAAAATCAGTAGCCAGCGATTTACGGATCGATTCCTCAACAAAGCCATGATTACTATAAAATGAAGGGTCTTCGGCCGTCATTACCGCATTGCGCAGGTTGGGCGAAATGTCTTCTAATGGGGTATAATAAGAGTTTTCAGGCCCGATTATGTGCGGGCCCATTGGTTTCCCTTTTTCATAAGGCGTATAAACAAAAACCTTGTTCAGTCTGGTCAGATCGGTTTTGCCATATTTTATAATGTTAAACCCATCCTTATCCAGGCGCGAATCAAACTGAACATCATCCGGACTCGCATTATTTAAAAAGAAATTGAGTTTATAGTTTAGCTTGCCGGCAACCTTAATTCCATCCAGCGATTCAAACATCCCTGTTGGGAAGGAGTCGAAAATATCCTGGGCATTCTGCCAGCCGGTATTAAGCTTGAGCTCGTAAATTTTAACCGGGTTAAGCGTGTATTTTATATAAGGATGAGCCGTTATTTTTTTCAGATAAATGGTTGATGAGCTATCCAGCGATAAATAGTTCTGACCCACAAATAAGTTGGCGTTTATACCCCCGTTTGGGATAACTATATCGTTGCTTGAAAGCCCGGGCTGATTAATAAGCAGGTTGGTTACTCCCCAGTAGCCATAAATTCGGGTTTCGCCGTCGCTATGCTCAACCTTGCTTAAACGGGTGCTTACCGTATCAAAGGTTACTTTTAAATGGAAGCGTTTTTCAACAAACGGGATCTCCACCTTTTTACCATCGGCATAAAGTTTAACATCAATGTCTTTGTCTGAAGGGTGCATGCGGCCGTCAAAATGCCATAGCGCCAGGCCATTATTTATGTTGATAGTTGAGGTTAGCTGCCCGTCTTTTATTATTGCCGATTGTGCCATCGCGGTGAAACTATTGCTATCGTTTTTAAATGATACCAAAAAGTCATTCAGCTTCAAGTTATCCGGGATCTTATAAAGCAATTGTTTGATGAGGTTGTTGGATAGTTCGGAAAGATCAACCTTTGTTTTTATGGTAGAATCTCTTTTCTTCTTAAAAAGAAAATCGAAATTTTTTACATGCTTTATGTCAGTTAAATTCAAGTGCCCCTGCTGCAGATCCACATCCGCAAGCTTAACATTGCCAAATATCAGCGGGAACAGCTTAACGCTCACCCTGAACTCTTTGATGCTTAACAGGCTATCGCGATGCTCAGGCACAACGGTAATATCCGTAAATGCCACGGTGCTTAAGCCCGTAAAGTGAGCAGAGCCGATCTCCAGGTCTAAATTATAAGTGCTGCGGGCTGTAGCCTTTGCTTTTGTTATGGCTTTTTGAAGCAGGGTTTCGCGTTTGGAATAGGCAATATAGCCGCCTATTAAAAGCAAAACAAACAGGGAGGCTAATACAATTGCCGCTATGCGGATATATTTAGGATTAATGTGTATGTTTTTAAGATTGGGGCGCTGCATCTAAAAATATTTATCCAAAACTAAACTATTTATTATGCGATACAAACGCGCGGAACTGTAAAATGTTTCCCGGGAAAGAAAGTAGGCAGATGAAAGTTTCCTGCCCTACAAATACCTATGGGCAATGTTATTCAGTTAAGGAATCTTCTTCCCTCCTTACGCGCAGCGAAGGGAGGTCGGGAGGTCGGGCGAAGCAATGACCGGGTGGGTAAATCTGCGCGCGATATTAACGCAAATGCATTGGCACAAATGCATGGCGGTTTGACTCACCCAGACATCGCTTCGCTTGTCACCCCTCTCTGCTGCGCAAAGAGGGAAACGGCGATGAGGGAGCCTTAACTTAATTAACGTTGCCGCTGGAGTTTTATAAAGGAAAACTATTTTTTTGTTTTCCTTAACTTACACCATTACCCTGCTGCTCAAAACCGCTTCATAAACGCCATCCCACAAGCCTATTCGCTTTTGCAGGGCGACGATAGCTGCTGCGGTTATCTCTTCCCATTTCTGATGATCATTGCCGCATAGTTCGGCGGTCATCTCCAATGCCAGGTGGCTGTGATGATCGCCGTCTACTTCTATATGCCGGTCAAGGTAGTATTTAAATTGGGATACCTGACCGGGGAATTTACTATTCAAATCGTTAACGATAGAAAGGAACATATTGGGGATAAGATCCTCCCGGCCGAAAGTAAAAACGGCAGCCTGTAAATACGGTTTACCACTGTTTATTACATCAAAAGTATGCTCAACAAAGCCGCGTATAGTTACCGGGACATCCAAATCAGTAAAAGCAGCGCTAACATCGCCGGAACTTTTAAGTAAAGCAATAAAATCAAGAAAAGCCGTTGGTTCAGCACCGCATTGCTGCATGGCATCCAAATACATTTCATAATGGCTTTTACGATTGCCTTCGCCATCCACGTCAGATTCTTCCCCGGTTACTATCTCGTTAATTAAATACCGGGTATTTGCCGAACCAACCGGGAACCAGGGCACGGAGGTACAAGTTAAATTTTGCTGCAAGGCCTTCAGCAGCGACATAAAATCCCAAACGGCATAAATATGATGGTTCATAAAAATGCCCAGGCCGTCAATACTGGTTATTAAGCTATAAACTTTATGGTTAATTATCTGCTGCCTTAAGGGCTCAATCGCTTGCTGTAATTTCTTTATTTGCTCATTCATCTGCTTTCCGAATGCGTTAAGGCCGCAAAGGTATGATTTTGAACTATGATTTATAGGATTTTAGGATCACCAGGATTAATTTCAATAGATTTTTTGACTCAAAAACCATAAATCAGAAAAAATCAGTTTTCACAATTGTTACAGAATCAACGTAATCCTTCAATCAAAAAAATCAGCGGTTAATACTATATTTGGGCGTTAACTACTGATCTCAACAAATGAAGAAAATACTGACCGCTCTCTTTAGCTGCGCAACCGTAATAGCGTCGGCTCAAACAAAAACTAACGACAATTTAATTCAATACGTTAAGCCCATAATAGGCACGCAACGGATGGGGCATGTTTACCCCGGCGCCACAGTGCCATTTGGTATGGTGCAGCTTAGCCCTGAAACGGATACTGCCAGCTACGAGCTTAACGGCAAATACAACCCGGACGTATATAAATATTGCGCCGGCTATCAGTATGATGATAAAACGATTGTAGGCTTTAGCCACACCCACTTTAGCGGTACAGGCCATAGTGACCTTGGCGACTTTTTAATTATGCCAACCGTTGGTAAAGTGCAGCTAAATCCAAGTACTGCAGATAAGCCCGGCAGCGGCTACCGTTCTGCTTTCTCGCATGATAACGAGGTGAGTGCGGCAAATTATTACAAAGTAAAGCTTGATGCCAGCGGCATTATTGCCGAAATGACCACCAGCACCCGCGTTGGCTTTCACCAGTACACTTTCCCGAAATCAGACAACGCACACATTATTCTCGATCTGATGGCTGGCATCTATAACTATCCTGATAAAAACGTGTGGACCTATTTACGCATGGTGAATGACAGCACTGTGGTTGGCTACCGCCAAACCAATGGCTGGGCACGCACCCGCACGCTGTATTTTGCGATGACGTTTAATAAGCCATTTATCCAGATGGGCTATAAAAAATACGATAAACGCGAAGTTTACGGCGGCTTTTGGGGCAAGTTTGCCAGGGTGAAGAACTTCCCTGATTTGGCTGCCCGTCAGTTAAAGACGTACTTCGATTTTAAAACAGAAGAGGGCGAAAAGATCAAAATAAAATTTGCCTTGTCGCCGGTGAGCATTGATGGCGCGTTGAACAACATGAAGGCCGAGATCCCTGGCTGGGATTTTGATAAGGTGAAGGCCGATGGCCAGGCGCAATGGGAAGCCGAGCTGCATAAAATTGTGATTGACGGCAGCAAAGACGAAAAGGAAGACTTTTATACCTCTATGTACCATGCCATGATAAACCCAACTATTTACATGGATGTGGATGGACAGTACAAAGGCCTTGACCAGAACGTTCACAAAGCCGAAGGGTTCACCAATTATACCACCTTCAGCCTTTGGGATACCCACCGTGCCCTGCATCCGCTGTTTAACATTATCGACCCAAAAAGAAACTCGGACATGGTGCAAAGCATGATGGCCCACTTTGACCAAAGCCCGGAGCATATGCTGCCCATATGGAGCAACAGCGCCAACGAGAACTGGTGTATGAGCGGCTATCACAGCGTATCTGTTATTGCTGATGCTGTGGTTAAGGGCAATGCCCCTTTTGATGCCAATAAAGCGCTGGATGCCTGTGTAGCAACCGCCCGCCACCGCGACTATGAAGGAATAGGCTATTATATGGACATGGGCTATATTCCTGATGAAAAGAACGGCAACTCGGTATCATCAACCCAGGAATATGCTTATGACGATTTTTGTATTGCCCAAATGGCTAAAAAGCTAAACCGGATGGACATTTACGAGGACTTTAACAAGCGTGCGCAAAACTGGAAAAATGTGTATGACTCTAAAAGCGGCTTTATGCACCCTAAATTAGCCGATGGTACCTTCCGCAAAAACTTTGATCCGTTTACCACCATTAACCAGGGCTTTATTGAAGGTAACGCCTGGAACTACACACTGTATGTTCCGCAGGATCCGGAAGGGTTGATAAAAATGATGGGCGGCGACAAGCGTTTTGTAACGTATGTTGACAGCCTTTTCAGCTATAACCTGCCGGATAAGTATTTTGCCGAAACAGAAGATATTACCAAAGACGGGATAATAGGCAACTACGTGCACGGCAACGAGCCATCACACCATGTAGCTTATTTGTACGATTGGACCGACAAACCCTGGAAAACACAAGAGAAGATCCGGATGATATTGCCCAAAATGTACAAGCCAACCCCCGATGGTTTGGGTGGTAATGATGACACAGGCCAAATGAGCGCCTGGTATATTTTTAGCTCCCTTGGTTTTTACCCGGTTGCCCCGGCTACTGATCAGTATGCTATTGGCAGCCCGGCAGTAAGCCATGCGGTGATCCAGGTAGGCGACGGCAAAACCTTTACCATCAACGTGAAAAACCAAAGCGACAAAAATGTTTATATCCAAAAAATAACCCTTAACGGCCAGCCGCATAACAGCTTATTTTTAACCCATGCCGATATTATGAACGGCGGCGAGATCACTTTTGTGATGGGAGCGAAACACAAGTAGAGGTTAGTGATTGGAGGTTAGTTAATTAGAGATTAGGTAAGAACAATTAACAGAGAGGCTGTGACAAATTTTTAAATTTGTCACAGCCTTTTTTGTAGTTATTATTTTAAACTAGGTTAATGCCAGGTATAAAACTAAAGTCTTTGGTATTATAGGTGAAAAATGGAATTTGTTGTATAACTGCCGTTGCTCCGATAATGGCATCCGGGATTTGGAGTCCATGGCTTAACCTAAAGCCTTCCATCAGGTTAGTCGCCAATTTGGAAGTGGCAATGTCGATATCTACAACATCATAATACTTGATTTTTCTTTTTAATTGGGCTAATTCCGTTTTATTATTCATTCCCTGGTAAAGTTCCATTACGGTGATAACAGAAAGTACAATCTGGTCTAATCCAATTTCATTTAAACGGTCGATAGTAGTTTGCCTGCCATTAAAGGCGTGAATGAAAATATTGATATCGCATAAAACCATTACCCGGCTTGTGGATTTCTTTCCCAGGCGCCTTTACGAATATTTTCCAGCGATCTGGGGTTATCTTCCCAAATGCCAAACAAGCCGCTTGGGTCAATTTTTTTATCTCCTTTAACAATTGGAGTAGTGCTGTCATTTGAAGATATAACTTTAACGCTGCGTAAAGTTTTAAACAGAGCAGATAGCTTTTCAATTTCGTTTTTACTATCTATTTCAATAGTTATTCTCATCGTACTACAATTTTTTCAGCTGCGAAGGCCGCACATAACAAAGCTACTATTTTAATATCAACAAATAAAACCTGCAATCTTTCTTTTAGGCTAAAATCCTAGTCTACAGCTCTGGCCTCTAACTTTACTTAATCACCACTACCGCCGCACTCCCGGCCGGAACAGTCACTACAAGGCTTTTTTGATCAGTGCGGTATTGTTCGGTAACAGCCGGGTCAAACCCTCCATCGGTATTTACAGCGCTTCCGGCAAAGGTAACCCCGGTAAATGCGGTAATTGAAGGTGCGCTAAGCCTGGAAATTTTTATGATTGATGCAGTTTTACTTAGCTGAATGGTAAATGAAAAATCCTTTCCGATCTCCTTATTTATTAAAGTTAGCGAGGTGGAGTTATCGGCGTTAACACAAGCGTGCACACTGTAATTATTGCTTTCATCGCGGTTAACAACCCGGGCCGGGATTATCTTTCCACCTACTGCTCCATATTTAAAGGCCAGCATTGCATAGTACAAAGGGCGGGCTGTAATAATGCCGTTATCTATATTAATTGGCGTATAAACAAAGTGGATGCCCCCGCCATGAAAATTAACGCCCTGCCCATTATTTTCAGCAACGCTCCACATAAAATCAAGCGCCCACAGGGCCGATGCAAAAGTATTGCTTACCCCGGGTTTGCCTTGCCCCCAAATGCTGTTGGCTTCTGAGATGCGGAAGGGCAGGTTATGTGTTGATGCTATTTTATTCATCCCCTGCAAAAGCTCATCCATGTTTTTATTTGGCCTTAAAACGTTATTTATATTTATTGCAGGATCGGATGCCGGGCCGTAGTTATAATAATGTGAATCAAGCAGGTTAACCCTTTGATGCTCATCCCTGGTAAATTCGCTGAACCATAGGGTGTTAAAGGGGTCAATGTCGGGGCCTGCAAAATTTGCACCGGGCACTATGCGTTTTATCACTGTATAATATTTATTCCACTCACGTTGATAATCCGGGTATTTATAAGTGTGCGGACGTGGGCCTAAACAAAAAACATCCGGCTCATTACCCGACTGTAAGGCATATAGATTATTTAGAAGCGCACTATGAACGTAATGGGCCTCGTCTGCGGCTTGTGCTGCATTATTGTTTGCCAGGTTAAGGCCAAACAAAACCGGCCATTTAATGGCTTTTGAAAATGCTGCCAGGCGGTCAATATCGGCTTTTGTAAGTTTTCTTTTAAGGGTATCGGTACCCGGGTCATCACTTCCCCAGTCAATTTCGTCACTGCTGTTACCACCAATGCGTAAAATCCCCTTCCCAAGGTTTTTTATGAGTTGAATAAGTACAGTATTGTTTTCGTTAAGATAGTCGGGGCTTTCTGTTAAAAGAGCAGTTTCATAGCTCAGGCCCTCAAACTGGTGGGAAATGGTATAACCGGGAAGGTTTTGGTCTAATATTAAGGAAACCGAAATAGCGGGCTGATTATGTTTTACCGGCGGGTCTGTATCAAACGTAGCTTTTTTACACGCACAAAAGCAAACTGCCAATGCGATAGCCACAAACCACGGTCTGTTCATTTAATCAGGGTATAAGGGATCAATAGTTTTGTAACAATATTATGGCCGCAAAAGTAAATTAAAAAAATCGGGAATTAGGCATGAGCAGTCTTTAAAAATTGATTTTATTGGCTGATTTATAGTTGATTACAATTTCTTAACTATATTGTTATATAAAATTAATTATTAGGAAACTTTCCTTATTAGGAATAGTATTTATTTTTTTTTACTGTTGTAACCGGCTGTAATTACTAATGTCATCTCAATCATGAATTGACCCTTGGTCTTCAGTCGAAAGTATGAGGTTCCAGGTCAGAAAAGAACCAAATTTGACTAAATACTTTCGACTAAAGACTATTGACTTATCAACAGGGTTTTACTTAGTAAAAATATCATTCCCTGTGTTTTTCTTCGGGCTTCCCGGCTGGTTTTGTCGTGCGGTGCGCGGCGGGTTTGTGTGCAGTAGGCACTCTGTTGTTAGCCGGCTGTTTATTTACCCTGGTATGCTCAGCGGGTTTGGCAGCGGGATTATTAGCTGGCTGCTCCGAAGGTTTATTATCAGCGTTGGCATCAGGTGCTTTTTTAGAAAGCGATCTATCTTCGGGCCTGTTATTGGCATCTATGGTCGGTGATGCTTTTGCAATACGCCCGTTGCTGTTAAATGTACGCCCGTTAACCTTGTTCATCGATGTTGTTGAGGGCCGCCCATTATTTGATTTGGCAAACTGTCCGGGATTACTCCTTGCTACTTTATCATGCGATTGCTGTTCGCGTGTGGCCTGGATATGCGGCTCACTTATTGCCTTGATTTCTTCAGGCCGGGGCTTGGCTGTAACGCCGCCCGGGCCATTAAAGCTGTTCCGGTTATTTATTGTGATGTTGTTAACTATAACTGTACGATCAATATAGGTATTATGAACAACGGTAGTGTTTACATTTACTACAGCGGTATTATATCTGAATGCGCTGCCTTCCCATCTGCCGCCATAAAAGCCACTGCCGCCATAACCGTAACCATAATTAACCCCGCCATAAAACCCGATATGCCGGCCCCAATATCCAGTATGGAAAATATAAACATCGCCGTCATATCCCCAATAGCCTGGCGTCCATAAATAACCAGTTTGCGGAGGGCTAACCCATACGCCGGGTACCCAATAGTAATCATTATCTGTTTCAGACCAGGCCCAATAACCCGGCACCCATAAATAACCGTCTGCAGGGCATGGCGGTTGTGAATAAACGGGTAATTCCGGGGGGTTAACATGTACAGATATTCCAATGCTGATTTGCGCAAATAGTTTTGGAGAACTTACCAGGATCGCTATTGCGACAACAAAATATTTGACTGTCTTTTTCATGGTTTTTTATTTTAGATGTACGACCACAATATTCGCTATAAGTTAATTACCAGCACATTAAATTTCAATTAGATTTTAACGGCCAATTTTAATGTGGTTCTAATCTCCGTAGCTTTAACAGATTAGTTTATCAATAAAAAAAGGATATGGCGGGTACCATATCCTTTTACAGATCAATATATTGTTGTTGGAAAAGCCTGGTTTAATTCCTCCTGTTAAACAAAAGTGAAGCATAATAAAGCAGTGTAGCCAATGCGCTTAACGCGGCAACAACATAGGTCATAGCGGCCCACCATAAGGCGTCTTTTGCCTGTTCATGCTCTTCGCGGGTTTGCATAACGGTGTAATTATTATTAAGCCAGGCCAGCGCCCTGTTGCTGGCATCAAACTCAACCGGGAGTGTTACAAAACTAAAAGTAGTAACAACCGCCAGCGCAATAACGCCAATGGCCAGCACATATGGGCTATGGACAAAAAACAACAGGATAACACCAATAAACAAGGTCCACTGGGTTAGGGTTGATGCTATATTAATAACCGGAACCATAGCCGTACGCAGGCTCAACCAACTATAGGCCCGTGCGTGCTGAACCGCATGGCCGCATTCATGAGCCGCTACCGCCGCTGAGGCCACGCTGCGGCTGTAAAACACATCCGGGCTTAAATTAACGGTTTTGGTTTCGGGGTTATAATGGTCGGTAAGCTGCCCTTCAACAGATATTACCTGCACATCGTAAATGCCGTTATCGCGCAGCATCCTTTCAGCTACCTCCTGGCCCGACAGGCCGGATAATAACGGGATCTCTGCATATTGTTTAAATTTGCTTTTGAACCGCCATTGAACAATAAGACTTACTATTGCTATAACGATCATCAAAAACCAGGCTGAGTTATAGCCTATGTATCCTGTAATAAATGATATGTGATTCATATTTATATTTTTGTTAGATAATTGTATGATCTGAAGTCAAGAATCAAAGTCTTCCGCTCACCCCACTGACTAATGACAATTGACCAATGACCAACAAACAAAAAGCATTCCGTAAAATATTATAACGCATTGGAAGCAAATACATTTTCATATTGGGAACGAACAGCATTTATTGACAATGCCGATATAATTATTATCGGCAGCGGCCTTGTTGGCTTAAGTGCCGCGCTGCATTTAAAAACACAGCAACCGGCTTTAAAAGTGCTGGTATTGGAGCGCGGCTTTTTACCAACAGGAGCAAGCACAAAAAATGCGGGTTTTGCATGTTTTGGTACTGTTTCCGAACAAATAGCCTATCTCAAAAAATCATCTGAAGCCGAAGTTTTAAGGATGGTTGATTATAAATGGCGTGGCCTGCAGCGCCTTAGGCAAAACCTGGGTGATGGAAATATAGAATACCAGCAAAACGGTGGCTATGAATTATTTATGGATGACGAGCCCGGCAGGGCTGAAGAAAGCATTGAGCAATTAACGTATTTTAACAATTTATTAAAGCAAGCCATAGGTAAGCCTGACATTTATTCAGTTGCGGATGCTAAAATAGCAGGTTTTGGGCTTGGTAAAGTTAGTCGGATGATCTACAACCCCTATGAAGGCCAGCTGCATACGGGTAAAATGATGCGTACTTTATTAAATAAAGTGTACAGCCTGGGCGTAATGGTTTTAAATGGCTGCGAGATAAAAAAGATTGAAAACGAAGGCGCAAACGTAAACCTCACAACATCGCAAGGGAGCTTTAAAGCCGGCAAAGTAATATTGGCTACCAACGCTTTTGCAAACCAGCTTTTTCCTGAGCTTAAAGTTACGCCCGGCCGCGGCCAGGTATTGGTAACAAAACCCATTGCCGGGTTGAAACTAAAGGGCACCTATCATTTTAACGAAGGCTATTATTATTTCAGAAATATTGACAACCGCGTGTTGTTTGGCGGCGGCCGCAACCTTGATTATGCCGCCGAAGAAACCTGGGACTTCGGCCATACGGATACGATTAAAAACAAACTCGTTTCTTGCTTGAAAGAAATAATACTTCCCGGCCAAAATTTTGAAGTTGATTACTGGTGGAGTGGTATTATGGGTTTTGGCGATGATATAAGCCCCATTGTTAAACAGGTTGAACCCAACATTTTCTGCGCAGTGCGATGCAATGGAATGGGCGTTGCAATGGGGAGTTTAGTGGGTGAAGAAGTGGCCTCGCTGGCTTTGAAGCTTTAACCCGCAACCGCTGTTTAAATGGCCATATTAAGAGCACTATCGCTTAGAAACGGTGTAACGATTTTCTATCCAACTCAAAACGAAATGCTAATTCACCCGGGTTAATATAAAGGTATTTTGGTCTGTTGAATAATCACTGCAATAAATCAGGCAGTCTTTTTCAGACATTGTTCCGGTTATATTATCTGTTGTAAAATTAAATACACCTTGCAGTGTCTGGTTCTGATCCATTGAAAATTTACTGCCGGTAACAACACCCACAAAATCCTGCGGAAAGGTAATCGGGGGCGCGCCCAAACCGCAATTACTGCCTACAGTGGTTTGCCCGCCTATTGATACCAGGCTCCAGGTAACGCTTATTGAATTATCGCTGGTGGAGGTGATCTGCCAGTTCACCTTCATTTTAAAAGAACTATACCTGGAGTAGCCGCCGCAACCATCGCTGCTGTAATAAAAAGTAACGGGATTTGGTGTTGTCCAGTTTCCGGCTAACTGGCGGGCAACAGTTAGTTTAGTATCCGCAGAAGAACCGCTTTTTTTACAGCTCCAGAAAATAACAGGGACGAGTAATAGAAACACAAGCTTTTTCATAACAGTTATGCTTTAAACTGATATAAATATAACCGTAAAGCAAGCGCGCATCAAGGTACCCAATGAGGTACTTAATGGCTATCCAATCCTCACAATATTGAAAAACTAAACTTCAGGGCTGTGACTTCAGCTGAGCCGCCTAAACCCGTTTCGGCATCCAATACAGTGCATGCATCCG
>JAQBOS010000354.1 GCA_028287925.1 Mucilaginibacter sp.
TTAACAAGATACGGGTTAGCCATTATCCGCTCTGTTTCGTCGTTAAGGAGATTGCCATTTGATTTTTTCATTTTTGTGCGATAAAAGTTGAACAAAAATACAGCTTAGATTTGTCAACTTTTAAAAAGTTGACAAATCTCGAATGGAGCATATATCTTTGAATATGAATTTAAAAGTAATTGCATTTGATGCCGATGATACGCTTTGGGTAAACGAGCCGTATTTCAGGCAAACAGAAGAGCAGTTTTATACTTTGCTGGGCGGATATTCGTCGCAGCATGAGTTAGAACGTGAGTTACTGAAAACAGAGATTGAAAACCTTACTCTATATGGCTATGGTATAAAGGGCTTTGTGCTTTCGATGATTGAAACTGCTTTGAGGATCTCAAATAATACCATAAGCACAGAAGTTGTTGGGGCGATACTTGACCTGGGAAAACAAATGCTTAACCAGCCAATTGAACTGTTGGATGGTGTTGAGGAGGTGCTTGGCGCATTAAAGGGCAAATACCGCCTGGTTGTTGCCACAAAAGGCGATTTGCTCGACCAGGAAAGAAAGCTCAAAAAATCAAACCTGAGCCATTATTTTCACCATATCGAAGTGATGTCTGAAAAGGATGATGCCAATTACCTGAAGCTCATCAGGCACCTGGATATTAAGCCGGATAAATTAATGATGATAGGCAACTCATTAAAAAGCGATATCCTGCCTGTGCTGAATGTGGGTGGTTACGGGGTACACATCCCATACCATATTACCTGGGCCCATGAACAAATTGAACATACCATTGAGCATGAAAAGTTTAACAGTGTGCTTGCTATTAAAGATATACTTGAATTTTTGTAAAAGATGAACCAGCTAACAGAAACAGATATCCCGAAATATTCATTAAAGCAGATCAGCGAAAATAACAGCAACTTATTTAAAATACAGGAGCTAAACGATGATTATAAACAATCGCCTTCTATTTTTTTAACCCCCCACCGTAAGGATTATTACATGATGGTGCTGGTTAAAAGAGGAGGGAGCAGGCATTGGGTTGACATGGTCCCCTATACTTTAAAGCCGGATACATTTTACTTCAGCGTACCTCACCAGGTGCACGTAAAAGAAAAGTCGGCACGCATGAACGGGATCCTGCTTTGCTTTACCGATGAGTTTTTAGCGATAGAGGAAAATCAATTATTAAAACAATTGCCAGTGATACAAAATCCGCAAAACGGGCACGAGCTTAATTTAGATGCGGAGAACGTTGTCTTTATTGATGATATATTAAGAAAAATGCTTGCAGAATACCGGCAAAAAGAGGATTGGAGAAATGGAATGCTCCTGGCTTATCTGCGCGTTTTATTAATTTATTTGAGCCGCTTATACACGGAGCAATTTAGTGAAGATGTGCCTGAGGGTAAGCTGTTGTTAAAAAAATTCCATGCACTAATTGATGAACAATATAAAGAGCTTCATGATGTTGCAGGTTATGCTGATCAGTTGTTTATCTCTGCAGGCCACCTGGGCGAGGTGATTAAACAGCAAAGCGGTAAAACCGCTATGGAGCATATTCATGAACGCCTGGTGCTTGAGGCCAGGCGGCTTTTATTTCATACTGAATACTCCATCAAAGAGATTGCATGGCAGTTAGGTTTTGAAGATGCATCGTACTTTAACCGTTTTTTTAAACGCTTAAATTCAGAAACCCCGATGCACTATCGTAAACAGAGCCGGAATATGTACCATTAATGCCTGCCTTAGTGCAATTTTAGCTGTAAACCTACCTGTACTTTTGTAAAGTATTAAAAAAGTATATGACAGAACAGGAAAAATTGAATAAGGAAACAGTACTTCGTTTTAATAAGGAAGTGCTGGAAAATGGCAATATTGATGCGATCTATGAAATTATCCATCCCGGATTTATAAACCATACTGCAAAAGGTTCGGCCCCCGGCCCGCAGGGAATAATTGATTTTACCGTTAATATTTTGCGTAAGGCGTTAACCGATATTAAGGTAGAGATCCACGACCAGGTTATTGAAAACGATAAGGTAGTTACCCGAAAAACTATTTACGGTACGCATGTTGATACTTTTATGGGGATTGCACCCAGCGGTAAAAAAGCTGGAATAGGGATCATCGATATAATCACACTTAATAACGGGCAGTATACCGAACATTGGAGCATCAGGGATCTGCAGGATCTGATCGCTCAATCATCAAAAAATTAAATTAACTATGAAAAAAGTATTGATAACAGGAGCCAACAAGAGTATTGGCTTTGAAACAGCAAAACAACTTTTAGACCTGGGATATTATGTTTACCTGGGCAGCCGTGATCTTGAAAAAGGCGCCGAAGCAGTAGCCCAACTTAATTCAAAAAATGTAGAAGCTGTAAAAATTGACGTAAGCGATGCACAATCAGTAAAAGAGGCGCGCAAAATTATTGGCGGCAAGACTGATTCATTGGATGTGCTGATCAATAACGCAGGTATCAGCGGCGGTTTTCCGCAAAGCCCTTCAACAACTAGTATTGAAACAGTGCGGGAAGTATTTGACACTAACTTTTTCGGGGCCATCCAGGTAACCAATGCATTTATGGATCTGCTGAAAAAATCAGATACTCCCCGAATTGTAAATGTTACCTCGGGACTTGGATCGCTGACATTGCATAATGATCCGTCGTGGAAGTTTTATAACTATAAAAGCGCAGCATACGGGCCATCAAAAACAGCGTTGAATGCTTACACAATTACCCTTGCATTTGAATTAAAGGATACCGCTTTTAAAGTAAATGTTGTTGATCCGGGTTATACCGCTACTGATTTTAACCGCCATAGTGGTCCACGAAATGTAGCAGATGCCGCAAAAGATATTGTGAAATTTGCCATACTGGATGAAAACGGCCCGACAGGAAAGTTTTTTAGCATTGACAACAACCCCGAAACAGGTGATAGCCCGTGGTAGGTAGTTTTAAGTCGATAGTCAAACTTTGTTTTTTTTCTGACTTAGAACTCAAGACTTTCGACTCAAGACTAAGCATCACCGGCTTTAAAGATGCCCGGATGCAAGCAGCACAGAAACTGAGTTGATAATACAATGCAGGACAAATCCCCACCAAAAACCATTTTTAAAGCGGATATACGTAATGCCCCAACCCATAAAAAGTTGCGGGATTACGTATATTGGGTATAACCAGATCAACGGCCATTGAATAGGGGAGTAATTGCTAATATGCATTAGCCCGAACAGGCACATGGATAAAATGATCAGTTGTTTACGAAAACGGTGATCGATAATTGAAAGGCCGTTTGGCACCGTGAAAATGCAAATAAAATAGACGATGGCTGATATGGAAAGCTTGATGCCAATGTTTATCAGCGGATCGGTAATGTGCCGAAATAAGAATCCGGAAAATAAAAAAACTGCAATAGCAAATGCTAAGGCAATATGAGTTTTTTTTAATGACAGAGGGAGTCTGAATACAGTTTCTTCCAGTATTGGACCTAACAGGCATACATAAAATGCAGCTTTCCAGTAGCCAAGCTTATGAAAAAAATGACTCATCTCATCCGTTTGTACATGGTTAATTGCTTTGAAATGGAGCACATGCGTAACAAACTGATCTGTTGCCAATATTAATGGCACAACCAATATTATGGATAGAAAAATCAAACCGTAGGTTTTAAATAAGCTGCCTGTCTTTTCAGCAAAGGTAGATTTTGATAACAGCGAAAGATTTGGATATTCGCTTATGGTCAGCAGTTCTTTAAGCACGTGGTTTAATTTGAAAATGTTGAGTGATTTGAAAATTTGGAAATTTGATGATTTGAAAATGAACCTGTTGCATAATATGAAATGATGTTGATTTTTAAATCTTTTCTCAAATCAATACATCTTCAAATCAATCCGCATCTGTTTCCCATGTGTACATTTCATCAATAGTTTTTGCATATTTCTTTTCAATCACTTTGCGTTTGGCTTTCATGGTAGGGGTTATCTCGCCATCTTCGATACTGAAAGGATTACGTTTTATTTTGAAGTTTTTTATCCGCTCAAATTTGGCCAGCTCGTTCGAGTATTTTTTCACATCAGCACCTATCCAGTCAGCAATTGCTTTGTCGTCAATAAATACATCGGGTTTTTCAAAAAACTCGTGACTTAAATTAAAAGCCTCCTGCAAACCTTCTTTTGCCGGTACTATAATAGCGGTCAGGTACTCTCTCTTATCGCCAATTAAAAATAGCTGCTCAATTTTTGAACTTTTTAGATAGGTGTTTTCAACCGGGGTTGGGTAGATATTTTTACCATAAGCATTTACCAGCATATTTTTTAGCCTGTCGGTTATCTGCAGGTTGCCCCTGAAATAGCGGCCAATATCCCCTGTATGGAACCAATTATCAGTATCAATCACCGTAGCGGTTTCTTCCGGTTTGTTCCAGTAGCCCTTCATAACACAATGCCCGCGCACAATTATTTCGCCCTCTTCCGACTGGAAATCCTCTTTAAAAGTATCGTGTGTTTGGATGGTATAAATGTGTTTGCTATCTACGTTTTGAATAGCTACCTCAATCCCAGGGATGATGCGGCCAACAGTGCCGTAAATTATGCGGTGAGTTTCAGTAACAGACATTACAGGTGAGGTTTCAGTTAACCCAAAGCCTTCCAGGATCTTTATTCCCAGGTCGCCAAAAAACTCGCCAATGTTTTTGGGTAATGCACCACCACCGGAGAGCATGATCTTTAAGCGTCCGCCGGTTTTTTCTTTTATCTTGCTGAATACCAGCTTGTCGGCAATTTTATGTTGCTGGCTAAGGATAAGTCCGGGTTTTTTACCGGCTTCATGTACAAGACGCACTTCCCTGCCAATTTTAAGCGCCCACAAAAATATTTTTGATTTAACGGCACCTGCGCTTGTGCCATTTTTCATGGCTTTATCATGAATGCGTTCTAAAAGCCTGGGTACACAATTCATTACTGTGGGCCTTACCTCGGCCATGTTTTTTGCAAGCAGGTCAAGGCTTTGTGCAAAAGCTATCTTGCTGCCGGTAAACAGGCAAATATGATAGGTAGCCGTACGTTCAAATACATGTGATAACGGCAGGAATGACAGGAAAACATCCGTAGCCTCAATAATGGGGATCTGGATCAAGCTGTTCCTTGCATTTTCAGTAAGGCTAAAGTGGGTCAGCATAACCCCTTTAGGTGTACCTGTTGTTCCTGAAGTATAAATTAGGCACGAAAGATCGGATGGTAAAATAGCTTCGCGGGCGCTGTTTATGGCTGATGTATATTGGTCATCCATTTTTAAACCCTCATCAATTACCTGTTTAAGGCCAACAACGCCTGCATTAAGGTTTAATTTGATTATTGATTTTTCGAAATCATCAAACGCCGGGATTATCCTGATCAGATTGGGGCAATTATTTGCAATTTTAACAATCTTACGGAGTAAAAAAGGATTGCCCACCAAAATAGCCTTGGCGCCGGAATCATTTAAGATGTATTCTACTTCAGCCTCTGAAAGGGTAGGGTATATGGAAGTGTTTATTGCGCCTATTTGCTGCAGGGCCTGGTCGTAGTAAACATAATCAGGGCCGTTTTCAATTATCAGCGCCAGGCGGTCACCTTTTTTTATACCGATATTAAGTAACCAGGCCGAAATGGCATCTATTCTCTCTAAGGCTTGTTTATAGCTTATCTCAATCCATGCATCACCTGTTTTGTGGATCATGAAAGTTTGCGTGTCTGGATGGATGTGTTTTACAATATGGCGGATAAGCCCGGGAATGGTTGATCGTTCAGATGCCGTGTTCATTTAAATTAAAGAGGTTTATATGTAAACAAATCTAAATATTTTAATAATGATTGCGCCGATTTTATTTTTTTGATTGCACTGATTTATTTGGAGTGTGATAACCCACCCCGTTGGCTGTGTCCTCACAGCCAACCATCATGCTAATCGAAAATGTATCAGGTTTGGGATTGTTTAACGGATAAGAATAGGCGAATGAGCAAACTTGTTAGTAAACTATATGGATATGATGGGAATGTCCTAGTGGTTGGCTGTGGGGACACAGCCAACGGGGGGAGAGGAACCAACAAAGGCGCGATTCGCGCCTTTGTTGGTTTATACGAAAGAGAAAAAAAATGCTGTTAAGACTAAATATTTTAATAATGATTGCGCCGATTTTATTTTTTTGATTGCGCTGGTTTATTTGAAGTGGAAATAAAGGCATATGAATGTTTTAAATTGCTAAAAGACCTGATTTATCAGGTCTTTTAGCCTCTTCCCCGTTGGCTGTGTCCTCACAGCCAACCACCA
>JAQBOS010000365.1 GCA_028287925.1 Mucilaginibacter sp.
TTAAATATGTTGAATCTGAATTAATTGCCATCCAGCCATTACTTGCCGACCCGGGTGCAAACGAATATGCACGGGCTGATAAAGCGGCAGATTGGGCGCTCTTGAGCAGGCTTTACCTTAATGCAAAAGTATTTACCGGTACCGATAGGTATATCGATTGTATTACTTACTGTAATAAGATCATTGCTTCGGGTAAATATGCGCTGCATAACAATTACCCAAATTTATTTTTGGCTGATAATAACAGTTATCGCGATGAGATCATTATGCCCATTGCGGAAGATGGCACCAACACCCAAAGCTATGGCGACATGACCTTTGTTATTCACGCCGGTGTGGGCGGTTCTGAAGATGCTGCAAATGGATTTGGTATCGCGTCCGGCGGATGGGGTGGGAACAGGTTAACCACCTCTTTTGTAAATAAGGTATTCGCTGACCCTTCCGGAAATACTGATAAAAGAGCGATATTTTACACCAACGGACAAACACTAACCATTACCAACCCAACTATTTTTACACAGGGTTATTTAAGCGCAAAGTTTAAAAACATCACTTCAACAGGTGCAAGAGGCTCAAACGACACTTTTGTTGATACGGACTTCCCGCTGTTCAGGTTTTCTGAGATTTACCTGAACTATGCGGAGGCCGTAGTGCGCGGCGGATCGGGCGGAGACCAGGCCACAGCACTTTCTTATATCAACAAAATAAGAACGCGTGCTTACGGAGATGCGTCCGGAAACATCAACGCCGGTCAGCTTAATTTAAGCTTTTTGATTGATGAGCGCGGCCGCGAATTATATTGGGAAGCTTTCAGAAGAACCGACCTGATCCGTTTCGGATTATTCACCGGCGGCGATTATTTGTGGGATTTCAAAGGCAATGTACAAGCCGGACAGGCCACAGATACCCACCTGAATGTGTTCCCCATCCCTGCATCAGACAGGTTGCTAAATAGTAACTTAAAACAAAACCCGGGCTATTAAAATCACCATCATGAAAAAAATATTTTTAATTATACTGGCATTAACCTTTGGGCTGCTGTCTGCATGCAAAAAAGAACCGCGTGTTACAGTTTCATCAAACATTGCAGCACCGCTATTGACAAACCCTGCAGACGGATCATCAATAACTGTAACGCCCCAGGATTCATTGCAATTAATGAGCGCCAAATGGCACAAGGCCGATTATGGAGTTGATGCTGTTGTAAGCTACTTTGTACAGGTTGATTTGGCCGGCAATAACTTTTCAAAACATATTGTTATTGGTACTACCAACCAGGATTCACTGTCATTAACCTACGGCAATTTTAATAATATGCTGCTTAATCAGCTTCACGTGCCGGCAAATGCTGCCTCAGCTATTGAGGTGCGTACCGTTGCCGCTATTTATGGTAAAGATTCTGTATACTCAAAACCGGTTAAAATAACCTTTACAACTTATAAAGAGCTGGCTCCAGATAAGCTGTATGTACCCGGCGCATACCAGGGCTGGAACCCGGGCGGCGCTTTAACTATCCCGGCTGTTACTACCTACACTTATGAAGGTTATATCTACATGGGTACTGCTGATTATTTCAAATTTACCAGCGCACCAGATTGGGGCCATATTAATTTTGGTGATGCAGGCGGCGGCAAACTAAGTACCGACGGACAGGCAGGCGGCTTAAAAGTTGATGCAGCAGGTGTTTACAAGCTGAATGCGGATATTAAGGGTTTAACCTATTCTGCCACATTAATAAGCACCTTCGGCATTATAGGTACCGCTACCCCGCATGCATGGGACGCCTCAACAGCTATGACCTATGATGTGGCCAAAAATGTATGGAGCATAAAATTAGCGCTGGTACCCGGTGCACTTAAATTCCGCGCAAATGATGCATGGGATATTAATTATGGCCCGGCAGACGCCAATGCGTTAACAGGCAAGCTTATTTTTAATGATCCGGGCGCAATTACTATCACTGATGCCGGTACTTATACCGTTACCCTTGATATGAGCCAGTCCACACAAAAAAATTACGCTTATACCATAGTCAAAAACTAATTTATAAAAAAGGACCGCGGCTACTATAAAATGCCGGCGGTTCTTTTTTATGCCATCTAAAATAAAAAAGATAGTTTGGCTAATTACCGGTTTATCCCGGATTACATTCATTATTACAACAGGAACGTGAGCATGAGCATTTACAATTTAAAACATCAAATGAACAGTTTAATAATTATTTTATTAACGGCTTTTTTGGGTACCGGCTGCGGCAAAAAAGACGTAACGCCAACCAAAACGGGCCCGGTTATAACAAAACCTACAGACACCTATAAAGACCCTGACGCATACGGAACACCTTTTACCGGCGTACCCGACACCAAAGACATTATTATGTACGAGGTTAACCTGCGGTCGTTCAGCGCTGCACATAGCTTTAAGGGTGTTCAGGATAGGCTTGATTCCATTAAAGCGCTTGGCGTTAATACCATTTGGCTGATGCCTACCTACCCTGTTGGTCAGCTAAAATCTGCCGGTGGGCTTGGCTCGCCATATGCAGTTAAAGATTATAATGGCGTTAACACAGAGTTTGGAAACCTTGATGATCTGCGTGCATTGATTGCCAATGCCCACAGCCGTAACATGGCCATAATACTGGATTGGGTTGCCGACCATACCTCGTGGGATAATGCCTGGATAAACAACAAAGCCTGGTACAAGCAGGATGGAGCAGGTAATATAATTAGTCCGCCGGGGACAGGCTGGAATGATGTGGCTGCGTTGGATTACACAAACAATGAAATGCGCACAGCCATGATCCGCGCTATGAAATACTGGGTGCTAACCGCCAATGTTGACGGCTACCGTTGCGACGCTACTGATTTTGTGCCAGACGACTTTTGGAAACAAACGCTGGATACCCTGCACAAATTCACCAACCGTAAGCTTATATTATTAGCCGAAGGCGTAAAAAAAGAAATGTTTACCAGTGGCTTTCAAATAACCTACGCTTTTGATTTTTACAGTTCATTGAAAGGTATTTTTGCAGGCACAGCAGCCCCAAGCTCCTTATTTACCACCAACGCTAACGAGAATAATACCCTTGCAAGCGGAGGCGTCAAATTACGATACAGCACCAATCATGACGTTACCTCCAGTGATGGCGCTACCGTTACTATTTATAATGGTAAACAGGGTGCCCTGGCTGCTTTTGTACTGGCTGCTTATATGAATGGGGTGCCGTTAATTTATACCGGCCAGGAAGTTGGCAGCCCCAAACAGATCAGCATTTTTAATGATGACCCTATTGACTGGAGCACCAACCCGGATATAACGGCGGCTTACAAAAAGATCATTGCATTCCGCTCAAGCCACGAGGCCATAAAAACGGGTACGCTAACTACTTATAACGATACTAATGTAATAGCTTTCGAAAAGAAATCAGGTGCTGATGATGTATTGGTGCTGGTAAATGCAAAAAATAGTGCAGTCGATTTTACAGTGCCTGCCGCCATACAGGGCGCATGGACAAACGGGTTAACAAATAACAGTTTAACACTTTCAGGCAAGGTAACCATGCAGCCGTATGCGTACCTGGTCTTGAAAAAATGATGTACAGATGCGTGGATATGCAGATGTGCGGATGAATGAATTTGCAGAGATGTAATTGATTAGTGAATAATAAACATAAACGTCATGCCGAATTTATTTCGGCACCCCACAGGACAGGCTGCATGCAGGTGTACACCTTTCAGATGAGGTGCTGAAACAAGTTCAGCATGACGATATTTTATAATAGAATTTAAGTCTTTTCTCTTCGTACAATTGGTTTACAAGGGGCGGGAGCCCTCCCGCTTCCTTGTATTAATGAATGCTTCCTGAATGAGCAATCGTAGAGACGCGATGCTTCGCGTCTAAATGCGGACAGATCACCAATATATTTCACAAACCAAACAAATTGCCTTTTAATTATGATGGCTACCTTAATGGTTTTAGACGCGAAGCATCGCGTCTCTACGATTTTAATTCATATACTCCCAGGCACTCACATACCCATTAACCCCTTCGGCATATGCAATAAAATCAGCATAAAAAGGGAAATTCCCAAGCGTCGAACTGTCGCCGATAACAACCAGCTTCTTCCTGGCCCTTGTCATGGCTACATTCATCCGGCGGATATCCGACAGGAAACCTATCTCTCCCGTAGTATTGCTGCGCACCATGCTGATATAAACCACATCCCGCTCCTGCCCCTGGAAACTATCAATCGTGTTAACAGAAATTTTATCGGCATAAGGCTGCAATATGTCTGAACTTAACAACAGCTCTTTTAAAATACGGATCTGCTCTTTATAGGGTGATATAACAGCAATAGTCGGAAAGATATCAAAAGTATATCCGGTATCTTTATGCGTAGCTAATCGCGTTAAATGTTTGATTAAAAATGCAGCTTCTTCCGGGTTGGTTGAGCTGGTGCCTTCCAGCTTTTCATCAAAACCACAGCCTGCTGTATCAACAAAAGTTAAAGGCACATCCCCCGGAAATAACAATTGATGTGCTACAGCATCATTAGCCTTTAACCTGTTCCCATAAAATTCTTTTGACGAAAAGCCCATAATGGTTTCGTTCATCCGGTATTGTTCATCCAGCAATGTCACTGCTTCGGGATGCAGGGCAGCACATTTTTCGAGCAGGGTTGTGCTCAGTCCTCCCCTGGCCGCCTCGTTAGATTTTATTGTTGGCGCTAGCTGAAAATGATCGCCCGCCATAATGACCTTTTGGGCCTTTAAAATAGGGATCCAGCAGGCAGGTTCGAGCGCTTGCCCGGCTTCGTCAATTACTACTGTACCAAACTTAACATTCCGTACCGTGTAATGGTTGGAGCCTACCAGCGTAGCGGTAATAACCTGTGCCTTTGCTACCAGGTCATCTATAATAAACTGTTCTGTTTTATCCACCTCCCGCATTATCTTATGCGCTTCATCAAACAGGGCTTTGCGCTGGTCGCATTCGGCTTTGCCAAAGCTCCGCTTGTATTTGTGTGCCATGTTTTTGTATTCGGATGCCTGTTTTTTCAGCTTCTTAACATCCTTCACATAGCTATGTTCAGCCATTTTACTATCTAAAGTAAGTGACATCAATTTGTCCGACACCCTGGCCGGATTGCCTATCCGCAAAACGTTGAGGCCTTCATTGCTCAGCTTCTCGCTCAGCAGATCAACAGCAGTATTACTGGGGGCAACTACCAGTATCTGTTCTTTATTTTGTGCGATGAGCGCTCTTATAGCTTGCACCAACGTAGTGGTTTTACCCGTTCCCGGAGGACCGTGAACCACAGCCACATCCTGTGCCGAAAGGATCTTCTGCACCGCTGATCGCTGTGATAAATTTAACCCGTTTAAGGCCGGAGATTCTTTTATATCTGCAAACGATGGCGCATTTTCCCCTGTAAGGATATTAATTAAATGCCCTTCTGGTTTTTCTTTTAATAGCGATGCCTGTTTAATGGCATTCTGCATTTCATCATAGCTGTTGTTATCAAAAAGCAGCTCAACGCCGAGTTTACCGTCATGCGCCCAATCGGGCAGCTCCTCTGTAAACAAGGTTATTTTAAGTCGGTTACCGCCCTGGTAGGACACCGTGCCTTCCAGCCTGTCCTTTTTAGGATCATGATTAGAAAACAGTACTGCTGATGCCCCAAACCTGAACTGGTGACTAACATCCTGATGTGTAGTACGCTCAACTTCAACGGATAAATAATCTCCCCGGCTTGGTTCCGTACCTCTTATTGCTATCGGGTACCAGGTTAAGCCGTTGGCCCTGCGATCGGCCACGGATGAGGTTTCAGTGAGTTTTAAGTAGGCATTACGGTCTACATCCCGTTCGATCTTTAACAGATCAAGCAGCTTTTTAAAATAAGGCATGTGCAAAGATGGAATTTTTAAGCAGCAGCGTAAATAAGTTTATGGCTCTTAGTGTTAAAATCTATTTTTTGTAATTGGCGGCATCCTGTTTTGAGTTATGCAACCTTCTCCAACTGCGTGCGGCCGTAGCGTTAGATGAGGCGAAGCGCAAGTTTGTGTGTTCACGCCGGCAATGCGTTCCATTTTTGCACATGGAAAACCCGGAACGCTTTGAAACACACTAATTATCAGTGTTTTAATTTTTATAAAAATATAAGTATCTGATAATCAAGCACTGTATTATCAACCTCTATATCGAACTCACGTTAACTTAACGACATTTCCTTACGGCTCATTCTTATTTTATAGGAGATTACTAACCTCAAAAAGCCTGTTAATTACCAAAACGGGTGTAAACAGCAAACTGCACCACATGATTAATGGTATAAGCCTCGGCCTGCTTAATATACTGGTTAAGATAACCGGCTTCCACATCAACCATTTTATTTAGGCGATAACCAAAAGCCGCATAAGCGCGATTCTGATCAAATGTATGTTTGTTTAGCTTGTCCTTATTTTGAACATTAGCAAAAATCTCGTTCTGCAAAGCCAGGAAAGTCCCTTTGGTAAAAACAGCGTCGTTGTTAAGCGGCATTACTCCCCTTACAAAGTACCTGAAACGCTGGGCAAAAAAATCGGGTTGTGTGGTTGTTTGCCCTAAAAAGCGCTGCTCCAACCGGAACCGATGTGTTATGGTTGTATTGGTACTCACTTTATTGGTAACAACAAACTGCTGAAAGATCCGGCTTTCCGGGCGAAATGTTTTGACATCCCCTGCCCTGCCATTGGTAGCCACATAGGCATAGCCCAAAGCCGCACTCTTATTTTTATCAAAATAATAATTTACAGATGGCCTTACTAAGGTATGTTTTAAAAAATTGGCGTGATGTGCTGAGCGGAACTGGGCATCAAACGATGCTCCCCAGTGATCAGAAAACTTTTGTGTGTGAAACCATGCCCCCCAGGTTGAAAATTCATTTGTTTGCGCTGATGCGATGCCGGAGATAATTAACTGAACAAAAATTAAGCATGATACCGTTTTTAATTTCATAAATTCCTTTTAGTGTATAGTCGAATTTTAACGGACTAAACTGAAATTAATTATCAAACGTACATGCATTAAATAGTTTTTGGTTCTTTTTAGAAAAAGTTTCTACAGTGTGCTGCGGTATCACCCTGCTTATGATATATTTTTCTTTGTCATGCTGAGATATAAACTCCCCGGTAAAATCTAAAAAGGAAAAAATATGTCATTGCGAGCGCAGCGTGGCAACCGCACGCCGTGCACAACCGCCAATGCAAGCGATACGCCTTTCCATTCGCTCTGTGTAGTTCGCGATTGCTTCGTACCTCGCAATGACATGATGGTTAATTAGTTTTAAAAAGAATCTCTGTAGGACGAACTCAGAATTACAAAGACCTTTTATAGATAATAAAAAATTTAAACCCCGAGATCCTTCATTATAGCGCTGATCTTTTCATCCAATTGCTTATCGGTATCATAGTAAGCAGCTTTATTAGCAAGCTTTCCGTTAACGCTACAATAGAATTTAATCTTAGGTTCGGTACCAGATGGCCGTGCCGATATAATGCTGCCATCCTCGGTTATAAACTGCAGCACATCGCTTGTAGGCAACTCTAGCTTTTTAGTGGTATTAGTTAACAGATCAGTTTCCACACCTTTTTCATAATCTTTAAGTGTGGCAACTTTTGATCCCCCTAAAGTGGCCGGCGGATTAGTCCTGAATTTCTCCATCATTTCCTTGATCTCTTCGGCGCCTGTTTTTCCTTTTTTAGTTAGAGAGATCAGTTTTTCTTTGTAAAAACCATACTGCACATAAGTATCAATCAGCGCTTCAAACAGGCTGCTGCCTTTATCTTTATAATAGGCTGTCATCTCAGCAATAAATGCGCTTGATACAACTGCATCCTTATCACGCACCAGCTCGCCTATCAGGTAGCCGTAGCTTTCTTCACCGCCGCCTATAAAAGTTTGCTTGCCTTCAAATTTGGTCATCAGTTCGCCAATGTATTTAAAGCCGGTTAAGGTGTTGTAAAAGGTAACGTTCCTGGCTTTGGCGATTTGCTCGATCAGGTTGGTGGTAACAATGGTTTTAACAATATACTCCTTGCCGGTAAGCTTGCCTTTTTCTTCCCAGGCGGTTAACAGG